>CALVJP010000020.1 GCA_944332215.1 uncultured Bacilli bacterium | reverse complement strand
AAGTGAGTTCATGAAACCCTTGCTTTTTAGATTTCATCGATTATGCTATGACTACAAACAAGGTTTACCTTTGTTTGTTATCCACATTATAAATCGGTATCATTTTAACTAATGTTTAACACCAATTTCATAATATTTACCCACTTTTAGCCTAAATTTACATAAAATTTTACAATTATTCATTCTCTATATTATATTCAATACAATATAAAAGCGTTACTACTTTCTATCACTTTCATTCATTTGTTGCGTAATCCAGAGCATAATTAACCGCACTATATAGTTTATCTCACGATCCGTAAGTACATAGCCCGGCTTAATATGGTGCCACTTAAATAAACAATTGCGACAACATGTCGCCGTAGCATGTTGAGCCACAAAGACAGGATGACCACGCATTGGTGTTTGCTTGCCATCATTAATAATTTCTGCCGGAGCCAATCTTTTCCTAACAAAATCTCGGGCATGCTCCTCTATCACCCCAAGACCTTTCTTCTTGACATAATCTAACTCTTTAGACCCCAACTTAAAACTACTTCGAAATTTAGAAAGAGCTAATTTAGTTAATATTCTATCCATAAAGCGCCTACATTCTAAAAATATCTAGTTTCCCGATTAATGGCAATTTCTTCCCCTCGCCTTTAAGAACATGAATAATCCCAATAATACATAGGCATAATAAGCCTATGCCTAAAATCATTAACGGAACAGTAACCCACCAAGGCGTCATCAAGCAATAACTTTCTAATTCAGCTCCAATCCATTCTGGGCAATTATCAGTAACCTTGACCAAAGAAATCAAAATAAAACTAAGTCCACCATAAATAAGCCAGATCAATAATAAATTCATTCCCTGTGTAGCATGAAACCTCACCCACTGACTTCTTTTATTAACCAAAAATGGAACAAAAGGAATTATATAAGCTAAAATCGCCAATAACCGATGATCTTTAATTTCATCGGCCCCAAACTCCAAACTTTTCATCTATTGACCACCTCTTAAATTTTATTGCAAATATATTATAACACGTATAATATTAAACATAAAGATTAAACAAAAGATAGGCTATTTAGCCTACCTAGACATGTTTAATATCCGTATACTTGGAAATTTCTCGGCTCGTCGTTACAATGTCTTGCAAACCTAGTTCGTGAATATTTTCATGGCCTGTAATTTGCCCAAACATACGTAATTCTTCATTAACAGCTAGCAAATAATTTTCCAGCCTTTTAGCACTCATCTTCACATCTAAACGACTGCGTAAAATATCATCCTGGGTAGCAATTCCGACTGGACATTTTCCACTATTACAAATACGGTACTGCTGACAAGCTAGAGCCATCATAGCCGCTGAAGCAATCGCAATCGCTGTCGCCCCCATGGCTAAAGCTTTCGCAAAATCCGCTGAAGTACGAAGTCCACCAGTAATAATCACATCAATATCCAAATTATGTTTCTTTAAATACTTTAAGGTTCTATGTAAAGCATAAATGGTTGGCACCGATGTAGCATCTCTAATCATTTTAGGACTTGAACCCGTAGCTCCCCCACGACCATCAATCGTAATAAAATCAGGATCGGCATAAGTCACCCACTCTAAATCTTCTTCAATATGGCCAGCAGCCAGTTTTATTCCAATTGGTCTACCTTCTGATTTCACTCGTAAATCACTAACTAAAACTTTTAAATCTTCTTTCGTTTTAATTTCTTCAAATCGCGATGGGCTAACAATATCTTCCCCTATTTCTTTGCCACGAATCTTGGCAATTTCCTCAGTTACTTTTGAGCCAGGCAAATGGCCACCCATTCCAGGTTTGGTCCCTTGACCAATTTTAATTTCAATAGCTGACACTCGTTTCAAATTATCGTCATTTACACTATACTTATTAGGTACATATTCAAAAATATAGCCATAAGCAGCCTCAATTTCCTCTGGCAGAATGCCACCTTCCCCACTAGAAGTAGCTGTTTTAGCCTCAGCACTTCCTTTAGCCAAAGCTATTTTAGCTTCTTTAGATAAAGCACCAAAAGACATATGAGAAATAATAATTGGACTTTCAATAATTAAGGGCTTCTTTGCCTTTTTACCAATCACTGTTTGTAAACTGACTTCTTTAGTACTTTTAAGGGGCATTGGATTTAATTGAGCCCCCAAAATTAAAACATCATTAAAACTAGCCATCGGCAAATTAGTACTCATCGCACTCATCAAAGGTTTTCCTGTTTTTGCCATTTCATGAATATCATTCATATATACTTCGGCTGCTTCATTTTCGCGTTCATATTCTTTAAGATAATTTTCAATTTTATTGTCAGCCAACTTAACAATTTCCTTTTTTACTGCGGCTTTTTCTTCATCAGCCATTTTTTCAAACAAAAATTTGGGAGCCCCACAAAGGGGGCACTTCCAATCATCAGGTAAGTCATCAAACTTAACTTTCTCGACCATTTCATCATAAATATGGCCACATAATTTACATTTATATTTACTCATTAGTAATTTTCAGCCTTTAATTCAAAATATGCTTTTGGATGCGCACATACTGGACAAATAGCTGGAGCCTCTTCACCATAATGAATATGGCCACAATTACGGCAGACCCACATCTTTGGTGCTTCTTTTTTAAATACACTTTCTTCCTTAACTGACTCTAATAACTTCAAATATCTTTCTTCGTGACTTTTTTCGATTTTAGCTACTTCTTCAAATAAATAAGCAATATAGTCAAAACCTTCTTCCTTAGCCTCTTTAGCAAAAGTCGCATACATATCTGTCCACTCGTAGTTTTCCCCTTCAGCCGCTAATTTTAAAGCCTCTTTAGTATCTACTTTTAAACTATCTTTAAGTTCACCACCAAATAATAATTTTAACCACATCTTAGCATGTTCTTTTTCATTATTTGCCGTTTCTTCAAAAATAGCCCCAATTTGTTGATAGCCCTCACCCTTAGCTGTTGAAGCAAAATAAGTATACTTATTGCGTGCTTGACTTTCCCCAGCAAAGGCTGTTAATAAATTTTGTTCTGTTTTACTTCCTTTTAATTCCATCTAAATCTCTCCTTCTTTCTCTAGGCAGTTCTGACAAACGCCCCTAAAATTTAACTCGTAATCCATTACTTTATGACCATCAATATCTATAATATTCTTTACATAACCCCCTGGGACATCAAAGATTTTCCCGCAAATGCCACAAATAAAATGGGTATGATCTGAATATCTATCAAATCGGTCGATATTATTTGGCATTTTAATACGCCTAATTTGCCCTTGGCAAGCCAGTAAATTCAAATTGCGATAAACCGTTCCTAAACTAATGTCAGCGATAGTTTTTTTACACTCCTCGTATACTTCGTTAGCTGTCGGATGTGTATAACTATTACTAATAATCGACATAATTAAATTTTTCTGTTTGGTTTCACGCATAATAGCATCCTTTCTTAACAGTAATGGTTACTATTAAAATTATAACATATTTACTAAAACTTACAACCCTAAATGACTAATTTTTACATTTTTCATGCTAAAAGCTTAAAAATATGTTATGATTAAAGTAATGGAGGTAAAGATATGAAAAGTATTGCAATTAAAAATCTTAAAGAATTTGAAATCAAAGAAATAGAAGAGCCTAAAAGTGATGGTCAAAAAGTAATTATCGAGGTTAAAAAAGCCGGAATTTGTGGTTCTGATATACATTATTGGGTTGAAGGACAACCTACTGGTTTAGTATTAGGTCACGAATACTGTGGTCTTGTTATAGACCCTGGAAACCGAAAAGATTTGCATATTGGTGATCGCGTCACTGCATTGCCGCTTTCACCTTGTGGACATTGCCCAGCCTGCCATGCTGGTAACATCCAATATTGTCCCGAAACTTGGGATCATGCCGCTGGCCTATCCCTAGATAACCCTGGTGCTTTAGCCCCTAAAATGGCTATTAGGCCTGATATGGTCATTAAAGTTCCCGCTAACATCAGTGACGAAGAAGTTGCCATGGTTGAGCCGACCGCGGTTGGTTTACATGCAATCAATTTAGCCAACCTTAAAATTGGTGATAAAGTTTTAATTATTGGTGGAGGAATCATTGGTTTAGTTTCAGCGATGTTTGCCAAAAAAGCCGGCGCGAGTTACATTGCCATTTCTGAGACCAATAAAGCTCGTGGCCAAAAGGCCGTTGATCTAGGCGTAGCTGATGCTTGGTTTGATGCTAAAGATCCCGAAATAATTAATAAATTTATGCAGCAGACTCAATATGGATTTGATGTGGTGATTGAATGCTGTGGTAATGATCCCGCTGTTAGTACCAGTCTTATGGGTGTTAAACCTGGTGGAAAAGTAGTTCTCGTGGGAGTCGCGACAAAAGCCATTACTATCCCGACTGTGTTAGCGGTTATGCATGAAGTAACTGTTCAAGGCTCAATCGCTTATACCAAAGCCGAGTTCGAAACGTGTATTGAGCTCATGAACAAAAAACAAATTGATGTTACTCCATTTATCAGTGACACTGTCTCATTAGAAGAAGTACAAACTGCTTATGAGCGCTTAACATCTGGCCAAGATGATGCCATTAAAATATTAGTTGATCCCAATCGATAAGGCTTAAAGAAAAGCCTTTTTTAGTTGTTGTCACCAAAATCTATCCATTTTAATATAATATCTTAGTCATAAACTAATAATTCTTATCAAACTATGCGTCACTACATTAAAATTAAATTCATTATAAAATCTAAACCATGATTAAACTACTTTAATCCATATCCCTAGCAACTATTTAAATTATATTTTAAGTACTAATAATTAAGTCCATAAAGGCCTTTTTCTTGACGAGGGGATGATTAATATGCCTTACCTAATTCTCATTGACATTGATGGAACATTACAAAATGAGTTAGGCGAAATTTCTGATAAAACGAAACAAATCATTCAGGCCTTACAAAATCAAGGCCACTATATAGTCTTAGCTTCTGGCCGAGCTCGGCCCAATGTATTAAAAGTCGCCAAGCAGTTAAATCTTCATACTTACTGCATCTCTTCTAATGGATCTGAACTTTATGATATAAAAAATGATAAAGTTATCTTTGGATATTATATAAATAAAAATCTGGCCCAATTAGCTTATAACTTATCACGCAAATACGCTCTTAAAGCTAAAATAGCGTTTGATAACTATGAGCTTTTAATTTCTAAAGAAAAGTCATATATGTATAATGGTTTTTTCCAAAACCATAAAATCAAGCAAATTATGCTTATCCATAGTAATCGCTATTTAATGTCTTTTATTGAAAATTATTTAAAATTAATGAACGGCAAAATTCTCAATGAATCCGTAGCTTTAGATGAAGATTATTGGTTTAGTTTAAGTAATGCTAATGCTTCTAAAGGTTTAATGCTAAAAGTACTAGCTAATTATTTAAATATTCCTTTAACTCACACCATCGTTATCGGCAATGATTATAACGATATTTCCATGTTTCGCCTTTGCTCCAACAGTTTTGCGGTTGCTAATAGCTGTCCGGTACTTAAAGAACATGCTAAATATATCACCTCTGACAACAATCATGATGGGGTCTATCAAGCTTTATCCTTTTTCTTTCAATAAAAAAAGCCAAATTAACTGGCTTTTTATTGGTTAAGTTTTTTAATTAGTTCATTATATTGATTTAAAGTTTCTGTACTTTGGAAAACAATTTTATCATTTTCAATCGACCATTTACCCTTATTTTGAATAAGTAAATCAATAACTTCACTTTCAACATTTAAAACGTTATTAATGCGTGCACTGGCTGTTTGTAAATCTTTTTGTGATTCTTCAAAATCCGAAGCAGCAATTCCCTTAAGCATTAATTCTTCATATAAATCGACATAATAACTATCAAGTTTCTGTTTATTGATACTTTCCATAATCTTTTCTTCACTGGTCATATCTGTTAATTTATCTAGTTTATTGTTAAAGCTTTCTTTGGTTTTAGTTAAATAGTCTTTAGTTTCTGTGAAGTCTGGCCCATCATTTTTATAATTATCGGCCGATAAACAATTGACTAACTTCTCATCTTCCATTATTTTCAATAGTTCTTGTAAAGTTGTGGCATAATCATTCAAATATTCTTTGATAGCTCTTTCAACTTTAGCATAATCACCAGTTGTTTTAATTACCACATCATAACTATCTTTAGTCACATCTTTTTCTGATAAACTATTAACTTCAGTGCGCAAAATATCTTCTTGTTTCATATCTTTTACAACCATATACCCAATTACTCCTACTATAACTAAAACCACTAAGGCAATAACAATCAAAATTTTTGTTTTTGTTTTCATCTTTATCGCTCCCTACTAACATTATATCATTTTTTAAGCCAATGTAAACCGCTTATTTGATTTCGCGGACTTCACTCATAATTTTGATAATCAAGTCCATATTATCATCACGAGCCATTATATTACGTTTTATTCGCCCGCATTTCATACATTTATATACAATTTTATATAAAGACTTCTTTCCATTTTCAATGGCTATTGGTTTTAAAATACCTCCGCAGTGAGCATCACGATCGCCAGGGTTATTATCCACATGCTTCGAACACAGGCATTTAGGACAATGATCACGGGCTGTATAGCCTAAGGGCTCAACCGCCTTTCCACAAACATCACACTTAAAAGCTTCATCTAGCATCGTAAACTTCTTTTTCGCTTCCATTTCCCGCCTCCTTTATCATCATATCACAATCGCTAGAAAAACTCTAGCCACTGACTTTATTTATTAAGTTTTTTATTATATAATTAATTGGGTGAAAACAATGAAACCAGAATTATTAAGTCCAGCTGGCGACATGGATGCTTTAAAAGCCGCCATTCATCATGGGGCCGATGCGGTTTATTTAAGCGGGCAACGTTTTGGGGCCCGAGCTTTTGCGCCTAATTTTAGTAATCAAGAGCTAATTGAAGCTTTTAACTATGCTCATTTATATGGGGTCAAAGTCTATGTCACCGTCAATACTATTATTTATGAACATGAAATCTCAGAATTTATAAAATATCTAAAATTTCTTTATTTAAATGGCGTAGATGCCGTCATCATGCAAGATATTGGTATGATTAACTTAACTCGTAAACTTTTACCTAATTTAGAAATCCATGTATCCACGCAAGGTCATAATTGCAATGATGAAGTATTAAAATTATACCAACAATTGGGCGTGAAACGCGTAGTTTTAGCTAGGGAATTAAGCTTAACTGAAATAAATAAGCTCACCACCTCAATTGATAAAGAAATCTTTATTCATGGGGCCCTTTGTATTTCGTACAGTGGTTGCTGTCTATTTAGCAGTTTAAATGGCGGGCGCAGTGGCAATCGCGGGGAATGTGCCGGGCCTTGTCGTTTACCTTACACTCTTATCAAAAACAATCGCCCCATCAAAACTAAAGGGCCTTTTTTACTTAGCACAAAGGAATTAAATACTATTTTACATTTTAAAGAAATTTTGCAGAGTAACATTCAAAGTGTAAAAATTGAAGGACGTATGAAAAGTCCCGAATATGTGGCTTATGTAACCAAGTTATATCGCCATATTATCGATGGAAAGCCAATTCCACAAAATGATAATGATTTAAAAAAACTTTTTAATCGCGGGTTTACAAAAGGACACTTATTCAATGCTCAAAACTCCGAGCTTATGAATTCTAAAAGCCCAAATCACCAAGGGATTCCTATTGGTCAAATCATTAAGATTGGTAAAAAAATAGCGATCAAATTAACTGACACATTAAACCAAAATGACGGCATTCGCTTTCAAGAAAGCCACGATGGATTTATCATTAATAAAATGTATAACCAAAAAGGATTACTAATTAGTCAAGGAAAAGCTGGCGACATCATTTATTTGGATAATAAATTTGGGCTAAAAAAAATGGAGCCAGTACTAAAAACTACCGATTATCAACTACTTAAAGTTTTAAGAAATTATCCTGAGAAAAAAATCAATATAAATTTTCACGTTAAAGCCCAAATAAATAAGCCTTTGATAATAACTATCTCTGATAACACTCACACGATAACCGAGATGGGGAGTCTGGTCGCAAAGGCCCAAAACTACCCATTAACTAAGGATAAAATTAAAATTCAGTTAAGTAAACTAGGACAAACCCCATTTACTTTAAATAAGATCACGATTGATAGCGACCCTAATATCTTTATTAATATCAAAGAACTAAACGAATTAAGGCGGAAGCTCACTAGTAAATTGATCAAAGCTAGAATTTATGTGGACCGAAGTCTAAAACCCATAGAAATTGAATATTCCAAGCCAAAAAAACAGAATAAAATAAATATTAATGTTTTTGTGCGTAATGAAGCGCAGCTTCAAGCTGTCTTAGGTAAAGCTGACAACATTTACACTGATGATAAACAGTTATATTTAAAATATAAAGCCCCCAACGTTTATTTAAGATTAAATCGTACTGACTATATACTTTCCAAGTTAGAACATGAAAATTTACTCGTGACTGAACTTGGGAGTGTCTATAAATACTCAAAAAATAATCATTGCCATACGGATTATTTTCTAAACATCGTCAATAGTTTCAGTGTCGATTTTCTACATAGTTTAGGAATTGATCTGGTAACTCTTTCTCCAGAATTAAATATAACGCAGCTTCAAGAGTTAATGTGCCATACAAATAAGGTGGAAATAATTATTTATGGCTATTTAGAGCTTATGGTTATGAAGCACTGTATCATTAAGAACCAACTTGGTTGTCAGCACTGTCAGCACACGTATCATTTACAAAATAAATTTCATGAAAATTTTCAAATTATTACTAAAAATTGTCAAACTCATATCATGCATCATAAGCCCATCAATCAAACTAAGAATATTAATTTGTTTAAACAATTAGGTATTACCCATTTTCGCCTTGAATTTTTAAATGAAAGCCCCACAGAAATTGAACAATTATTAAATACCATCGAAAAAGAAATCACTTTGAAGTGATTTCTTTTTAACGTTTAAAGTGGTTAAAATCTTCGTATCTGAGAATAAACTTATAAGCAGTCTTATCATTTAAGATAATAAACCAGCTTTCTAAATCTTCACGTATTTCAACATACAATATTGGTGAATGTAATTCTTCTTCAATATCAACTAAATCTACAAAGTCTTTAATACTAACGACATCGTAAGATGACAACGCTGGTACATTATCTGCTTTAGCAATAATATCGCCATATTCTTTAAGGATTTTATTAAGTCTTAATACATACTCTGATTTTTTCGTTGTATTAAGCAACTTACTACCTAAGATTTTAAGCATGAATAATGAGAACAATAATAAGGCAATTCCAAGCATCAATAACGGAATATTCATTGTTTCACCACTATTTCCATTAGCATCTTCTTTATAAACTGTATCACGACCACTATTAACATAATCTGGTTTTATTTCTATCGTTGGTTTTAGCAATGGTACTTGTAAAGTCATAGTATTATCTTCTTGTAAACTATTACTCTCACCTTTAAGACCACCTGTAATACTTACCTTAAACACGACATCAACTCGAGCATCGATAGAAAGACCGAATTGATTTCTAAAATCCGTCATGATTGCATTATATTTGTCATAATCTATTTGCACAGTCTTATCGATGGATATATTATTTCCAGTACCCGATTTTGTTTCTGCTGGCAAAATGGAATAAGTTTTTGACCATATTTCCACTGATTTGGCCTCTGACTCCGCGTATGTTCCTTTCGCGGAAGCAACTAAATCATACGTATAAGTATAATCCAAATCTTTGGAACTTTGGAAAGCATATTTGGTGTTAACTTCTATTTTATCAATTAATGAGCTAATATACTGTCTATTCATTCCTAAGTAATTGGTTGTAAAAAATGAATTATCTTTAAGATATACACGATAACTTAAATTACTATTGTATGTATAAGTGTAAAGCTCTTCTTTCTGACGTTCACTTTTACTAAAACTATGCACTATTGCCCATATCGAGAAAGCCATAGCTGCTAAAACAATGATCAGCAAAAACACTTGAGTCCATTGTTTTAAAATAATTTTATTTTCATTCTTTGGTTTCATTTTTACCTCTCCTTTTTATTCTCTAAGATACTATACCACTTAACCAAACTGATGGATAACCGATATATGGAATTGTAAACGATACTTTTCCAACAATTTGGTCATAACCAACAGCATCCAGGTCGTTAGCATTATTATGGTCACCTTTCGTGACAAATGTTCTATTTCCATATTCGTCATTACCAATATCGACGATTCGGTGAATAACGAATTTAGCCCCACTTATAAATTGAATTATATCCCCCTCAACTAATTCATTTTTTTCAGCTTTGCTTAACTTTCTAATAACAACTGCATCACCACGGTCAAAAGTCGGTGACATACTGCCTGATAATACAGCTACTGGTTGATATTTAAAGACCCCAACCACAAAGCCTGCTAATACTCCAATAAAAACAAAAATGGGAATATAAGTAATTGGACTATATTTTTTTCGCGCTCGGCGGGATAAACGTTCTTCTTTATTAACATGAATATAATTTAAATATACAAATGTTGCTAATGGTAACGTTACGCCCACAACAGCAGTTACAAACCAATCCAAACTTGGAATAATTGGGACAATAAACTCAGGTAATACTATAAACAAGCGATAAATTATTGGTAATCTTGCTCCTCCTATATAGGACAAGTAAGTAAGTACTCCACTAGTTACAAACAAAGGAATGATTGTTGTAACTGTATAAATAAATCCTTCTTTTAAGCTGTCATAGTGACCACCCAGGTTACTAAAAGACAAGTTAACTAAGCCAAATAAAATAGCAATGAAAACAAAATTAACGGTTTTGTTTTTTTCCATTTTTAGCATTGAATGACGAATAATTTCTTGAAAAAAGATAATACCACCAAAAGCCCAAATATTTTTTAAAATGCTAAGTATATCTTTTGAATAAGGCGTCTTTTGAAAACCAAACAAAAGGCCTAATAAGAAATAAATAATAATATAAATAATTAAAACGATACATAAACTTTGTGTTTTATTATTAGCATCTTTCACTCTGATAAAATTATCCCTACTTAGAAAAACCGCGATTCCGCAGATTATAATCCACATTACCGGATTTACTAATTCATTGTAAAATTCTAAATTAGCCGGAGCTAAAACAAGAAAATTTAGTAGGAGATACCCTATTAACAATGCGTATAATATCAAGATCTTCTTCATATCATAACCCCTTTTTCTGCGGTAAATTATTATTTTCCCCTATCATCACTACTATAGATAATTATAACATGAAAAATAATATTTAGCAATTATTTTCCCAAAAAAATACAGTTTTTTACATCAAGGACTTAATTATCTAATTTTTGCTGTTTTTAAAACAAGAAAAAAAGCCCGAAGGCTTTAATATTTTAGGCATTAGCTTGTTCATAAGTTAAAGTTGCTGACATTTGTAAAGTTGCTGCATTAGCATTAGTTTGTCCGCCAACTTTATCAACAAATTCTGCTTTAATAACTAAGTTAGCAGTTCCATCGTTTTTAGCTAAAACGCCAGTTCCTGGACTTGTAACTGTATATTTAACATTTCCATCAGCAGATGTAACTGTTAAACCGTCATTATCAACTACTGCACTTTCAGAAGTACTAGCTAATGTAATTGATTTTAAAGTTGCATCAAGCGTACCTGTGTTTTCAATAGGTATTGTAAATGTTACTGAATCACCAGGTGATAATAAAGTAGCTGTAAAGTTTGCTGTTAACCCACCATCTTCAATAGTAACATTACCACTTGGAGATGTACCCATGGTTGAAGCAGGAGTTACGCTTTTACCAGTATCAGTCATATGAACATCCCATGATGATGTGATTTCAGCACTACCATTGATGTTAAGTTGAGTAGCAAAAGCCGCATAACCAACAGCCATAACTAATACAATTGCTAATAAACCTCCAATTAAAATATTCTTATTTTTTGAATCCATATTTCCATCCTTCCTAACTAATATTTGGCAAGTACACTATCCTACCATTGGTATAATAATAGCATACATTTTTTCCTTTTTCAATAGTTTTCGCCTAAAAGTGAATATAATTGACATTCATTTTATGACAAATAACGACTATTGACTATTTTGGACATAACTTACAGTCATAGATAAACTACTTGTCTTATCATCTTCAGCTGGTTGAGTAGTTACACCGCTATTATAAGACACCGTAACTTTAGCTGTTTGCGTTGCATTAGGGGCTAATACATCATCTTCGGCAATACCAGACATTGAATAAGTTATTGCATTTGTGCTACCTTGATTAAAGACAATATCACTTACTTTAGCTGGTAAACTTCCGCTATTTTCAATTACTACATCGTAAGTAATGCTGTCACCAGGTGATTCTAACTGTGCTTGGAAAGTAGCTGTCAATCCACTTTCATCCACAGAAACAGAAACATTCTTAGCCGTTCCAGTTAAAGTCCCAGCCTCGGCAGTCCCAGGGGTAATATCTTTAATATGCACATCCCAGCTAGATGTTACGTTTGCTGTACCATTAACATTTAATTGAGTTGCAAAAGCAGCATATCCAATGGCCATAATTGCGACAATCGCAATTAAACCTCCAATTAAGATATTTTTGTGTTTAGACTCCATTTTCCCATCCTTCCTAATCATATTTGGCAAGTACACTTTCCTACCATTAATACTAATATAGCACAATTATTTTTCATTTTCAATATTTTCTCAAAAATATTTTTTCAAAAAATGTAGGTTTGTCAAGCAAAAGTGACAAAGTCACGACAATCCGACAGTAGGTTATTTCAGTAAACTGAAATAATTACGAAGCATCTCATTGGGAGCATTCCATTTTAACGGTTGCATAGGGAAATTATTGTATTGCCTAAGATAATGTTGTAACTGTCTGTTGGCATCTTCCAATGAGTAAAAGCGGTGTGCACTATAAAACCGTTCATTATCTTTCCTATGACTTCTTTCAACCTTGCCATTATGTTTTGGAATATAAGGTTTAATTAAGTCATGGGAAATTCCATATTTTTGTAGGCCATACTCAAATATTGTTTTATCATTGGGATCGTGTGATATTAGTCGTTTTGTAAATTCAGGTCCGTTATCTGTTCTTATCGTATATATTTTAAATGGAAATCGTTTTATTACTTCTAATAAAAATTTATAAGATGTGTATGTAGATTTTTCACTATATATTTTTAGATAACGGAAACGACTAAATTCATCGATAGCAGTATATTGATACATTTTTTCTTGGCCGACTATACATTTTGTTGGAACGGTTTTAACATCTATCTGTACTCGTTCACCTGGAAAAGTCATCTGAATGTATGGTTTGGGTTTGGCACTTTTCAATTTCTTTTTTTGGGTAAATTTCAAATTTTGTTTTTTCATTTGTTGATATAAACTAGATACACTTCTTGTATATCCTTTTTGTTTAAGTTTTACTCAAAAGACTACCAAACCTGTATCTTTATTCTTTTTGAACATATCTTTGATTAGTTTTATTTCATCTTGTGTATGTTCATTAGGATGACTTTTAGGCCTACGACTATGGTTTGCTAGGCTTTGTAAACTACCGTCGTATCTTTTGAGGTAACGATAGATGTTTTGTCTACTCGTATTATAGACACGAGCCGCTTTTGATACGCCATGTTTTTTGGCGTATTTAATGAGAGACAATCTGCATCTCATTTGCTGAGTAATTTTTGGTTTACTCATTGGTTTATCATTCCTTTCCAAAATTTAATTCGGATTGTCTTGACAAACCTACACTGTGCATTTAAATACTTCTTTGCCTTTTATGCCGAGAAACCATTAAAATTTTAGGAATTATGTGGTAGGATGACTGTGCTTAGCTTCTTTTCTTTTTTTTTGATAGCTGAGCCTCATCCTTATTATCACATTATCGGTCCCTGAAATTTTGATGGCAATTGGAATAAATGTCTCTCTTCTATTTTAAATGCACATTCTCAAAAATATTTTTTCAAAAAAACACATGCTTTTAACATGTGTTTATCAATTATATGCTAGGCTCCAGTTGTAGATTGAACAAAAGATAATACCATTGATAAAGTACTTGTTGTATCAGCAGTATCTGGTTGTGAAGTAATTGCTGAATCATAAGTTACTGTCACTGTAAACGTTTTTGTTGCCCCAGCAGATACAACATCATTTTCGGCAATTCCTGAGTAGTTATACAATATAGCTTTACTTGCGCCTTTAGTAAAGACAATATCACTTACTTTAGCTGGTAAGGTTCCAGCATTTTTAACAACAATTGTATAAGTAATACTATCTCCGGGAGCCATTAATGTATTGCTAAAAGTTGCTGATAATTTATCCTCCCCAATTGATGTTCCTAAATCTTGTGCCGTTCCCGTCAAAGTTCCAGCATCTGTCGTCCCAGCAGTAATACTTTGAATATGCACGTCCCAACTAGATGTTACGTTAGCGGTACCATTAACATTTAATTGGGTTGAAAAAGCCGCATAACCAACAGCCATAACAAACACAATGGCTAATAAACCACCAATTAATGCATTTTTATTTTTTGAATTCATATTTCTTCCTTCCCTTTCTCCTTATTTGGCAAGTATAATTACTACCATCTTCTAAAATATATCATAAAGATATTTTCATTGCAAGAGCTCTATTTAAATTTGACATATTTGGACATTAAGTAACCCCCCTTGATCATCAAAAAAACGCTAATGAAGCGTTTCTCCAATTTCAATATTGTCTAAGGTTTTATCGTTAGCTACTACTTCAATTTTAACTTCATAAAGTTGACTATAATCATAAAGCTTATTATCTTTTAAATTGTCAATTAACAAATTATAATTTTCTTTAAATGTATTAAAATCACTATTGCCTGATACTACGACACTTATATAATTATATATCGTCGCATCGTTACACCTTTGGTAATCTTCATATTCATCCTCATAATCATAATAATGCTCATTATCATAATCACAATAATCTTGAAATACATAATTATCTTTTTGATCTAAAACTACTTTAGCATAAGCTTTATCATAGGTAATATTTAAAGTAAATACACCATCTTGATATGAATTATCTGCCCGTTTAGTGATCCTTCCATTATGGTGTTGATTAATAAACACTTTTTTATCAGTAGTATATTCTTTGGTTTCAGTTACTGAATTAAAAGTAGTTGGGGCTTCCTTAATATATTCAATACCCATGATCATATCGGCAAACATAAATGTACCTATGGCCATCATAATAACACTAATAATTACAGGTAGCACATGCGGTTTTGATTTTCCAAATAATAAAGTAAAAATTAATTTAATTAAATAACTAAACAATGATGCCATTCCACCTAGTAATAATATTAAACCCAATAAATCAATTCCTTTAATAAAATATACTAAAGCAAATATAAAACCAACAATTATAAAACCATCAATAATAATAAATGGAATGATGACATAAATTAACACGAAAATTTTTACGATTAATAAGATTATATCGCCAGCTCGCGTCCCCCTTTTTTCTTTCGGCATCATAGGTTTTTCTTCTTTGGCTTCTTTAGGATTTCCATTTTGAGCAGTTTTTTCTTCCTTAGAAAATGTTTGCACTTGCTCATGAGAATTAAAATATTTTTTAAACATCGCCACAATTAATAAAGCACTAACTAAAATATAAATAACAATTAAAAGCAAACGCCATATAGCTATTAAAACGCCATCAAGCGGTGAAAAAACGCCGTTAAAAATTGAATGGCCTAAGCTATCAAATACACTAAATATTCCTTTAAATACTAATAAAGCAATTAAAACCAGGAAAATTTTAATAACAATTTCAGCAATTAATTCCATGTTAATATCTTGGTTATTCTTTTTAAAACGGTTAATTAAATTATCAGCCCAGTTACCAATTTTATTTGCACATTCCTTAATCAGATTTTCGCCCTTATCGAAAACTGATTGAGTTTTTTCTTCATAATCAGGATTTATCTTATAAGCACTTAAAATTTCTTTCACTAAATCATCGATATTACCAAAGCCAGCCACAGCTTCCTCTTCACTCTGTCCACGTTTGACTTTTTCATTAATGGTATCAGTATATTCACTTAAAATATCCTGTCTTTCGTTATCGTCTAAAACCTCCAGTTTTTTAGCCAGTTTTTCTAAAAATTCTCTTTTATCCATTATGTTCACACTCCTTTATAAAATCACTCACGGAAGAAGAAAATTCTTTCCACACCTTTTTTAATTCTTTAAGGCGCCTTTTCCCTAAAGTGGTTATTTTATAATACTTTCTTGATGGTCCCTCTGATGATTCCACCAAATAAGTATCGAAATACTTTTCATTAGTTAACCTTTTAAGCAATGGGTAAATGGTTCCCTCGTTGACATCCACCACCTTGGAAACTTCGAGAATAAGTTCATAACCATACATATCCCGCTTGTTTACCGATAATAATACGATAAGTTCAAGTACGCCCTTTTTAAATTGTGAATTCATAAATCACCTCTTTATACACATTTTATAACAGCTACTATGCATTGTCAAGTACTAAAATATAAAAAATAGTCATTTTAACAATATTATTCTAAAGCAATTGAAAAAATACCCAAACTATAGTATAATATTTTTAATGATAGGAGGCCTCATAATGAATAGTTATAATTATGAAAAGTTAAAAGAATTATACGAAAGTGATAACTACACTCCTGATAATAGTTCAATAAACACATCAAAACAAGCTACTACGGTTGATATTTTTGATGAATTTAGTGAACTTAATGATTTTGTTAATGAGCCAGAGCCACCAAGATTTCGTCTGGAGCCAGAAGTTTTAGATATTACTCCTAAACCCGATGTTTCCCTTTTTGCTCCAGAAGATGATATGAATAAAACCAGGAATATTGATTTACATGAATTACAAACGGAATTATCTAAACCAGAAATTGTTGACACTATTGATAAAATTTATAATGGTGAGCCTCTTAATTATGAAAAACCTAAGCGAAAAATTCGTTTACCATGGACCGTCGCGAATGACCATCACCTAGAAAACGCTTTTGTAAATTGTGCAGTTTTAGGTTTTATTACAGCTGCTATTGGCTCTGGTATGCTTATATACATTATTAATCATATTTAATAAACAGAAAAAAACAAAAAGATTTCAAACAAAATAACATTAGCAATTACTATATTATTATAAGGATTTAACCTGCAAAATTAAGAGAAAACTCAAATATCAAAAAATTGTGATTGATCAAAATAAAAACGGCTAAGCCGTTTTTATTGTTTATTATTTTTAATAAATTCTCGCAATATTTTTGTTAAAGCTCTTTTTTCAATTCTGGAAACATAACTACGAGAAATACCTAGTTCTTTAGCAATTTCTTTTTGCGTAATTTCATCTTTACCATCCAGCCCATATCTTTTAATAATTATTTCTTTTTCGCGCTCCGTTAAAACGGTAAAATACTCTTTTAACAATTTTAGACTATCTTGATTATGTATATCTAAGGCAAAATCCGGTTTTGGAGTTTTTAAAATATCTAAAAACGTAATTATATTACCCTCTTTATCAAAACCCACACTCTCATCTATGCTAATATTTTTGCTATTTTTCTTATCACTTCTAAAATGCATAAGTATCTCATTTTCAATACACCTTGCACAATAAGTTGTTAATCTCGTTTTATGTTTAAAAGAATAACTATCAACCCCCTTGATTAATCCAATCGTGCCTATGCTGATTAAATCGTCGACATCTTCTCGGCGATGATCATATTTTTTTACAATATGCGCGACTAATCTTAAATTATGTTCAATTAATTTACTACGAGCATCTTTATCTCCTTGACTGGCCAGTTCAATATATTTTTCCTCTTCTTCTTTAGAAAGAGGATCAGGAAATACATTATTTGAATACGAAGCTGTAAAAATATAGAAATCTTTAAAAATTTTTTTTAATAAATTTATCATAACATCACACCTCTAGTTAAGTATATGTCTTTTTATTTTTCCAAAGCCTTTAGACAAACTAATTAAAAAAATTAAGTCTATGATTCTTAATTTTTCTTATTACTTTTAATCAATATATGGGGATTTTTATTAACATCAAGCCAGTTTACAATAAACTTCAGCGCGGGTAATGGTAAAGCAATACAGCCTGCTGTGTTTTCATTTTGTACAACATGTAAAAATATCGCCGACCCTTTACCTTTAATCGTGCCAGCTATAGCTCCTGCGGTATTATATTCTATAACTACCCCCAATTCATATTGACTTTTATATTCTATAAGTTTTTCGGCCGAAGCCCAAGCTACTACGTTAGCATTGACTATATAATCATATGGATAATCTAAATTCCCCTCAACTTCCACCCATTTATTATAAAACGGGGAAGCTACATCATCGACCCAATAACTATTCGGGGTTATTTTAATATAAGGGTAATTACTTTCCACCGCTAAAGTACCAAAGGCTGGTCCTAATTTAAATAGTCCAAGTGGTGTTTTATAATCACCTTCTTCTTTAAACATTGTGGCTCCCTCACGGCCAATTTTTACGTTTTCAAAGCTTTTTATCGTTTCCCATCGATTATTCCATGTTTGCAATTTTAATTTAGGATTTTCGTCAATTTCAACTACTATGAGTTGTTCCATTTTACCTTGCATATTTCACCTCTACTATAAGTATATCATTTTGGCAAAAAAATAAGAGTCAAAGCTCTTATTTTCCATTAACAATTTCATAACAGCGCGGACATAAATTATCAGTCATCTCGATTTCATTAAAGTAATTCCAACATCTTTCACATCTAATACCGTTGAATTTTTGCACTTCTACTTCGCAATAATCATATTTTTTTAATTCATCGGTTTTTAAGACAACTTCAGAGACAATTAGTAATTGTTTTAAATTACCTAAAATTGGCTGTAATGTTTCTTTATCTTCTTCCCTTAGATGTAAATAGACTTTAGCTTCTAAAGATTTTCCAATTATTTTTTCATTACGTGCTTCTTCTAAAGCTTTATAAACGTCATCTTTAATACTAAAGAATACATTCCATAACTCTATTTCATCTTCTTTATTTTTATATTCGGTAACTTCCGGAAAACGTTCTAAATGAACACTAGCTTCTTTGGTTGCCGGCAATAATTTATAAACTTCCTCACTTGTATAAGGTAAAATTGGAGCCATTAATTTGATTAAAGATGATAAAATCTCATATAAGACGGTTTGTACGCTTCGTCTTGTTCGTGAATCAGCTTTATCAATATATAAAATATCTTTGGTAAAGTCTAAGTAGAAATTAGATAAAGAGGCTACATAATTATTAACTAATTTGTAAATTTCGTCAAAATCATAATTATCATAATTTTCGCGAACACCCTTAATCAATTCGTTTAGTAAAATAAGCATATATTGATCAGCATCGGGCATTTTATCATAACTGACTTTGTCCTTATTGGGATCAAAATCAAATAAATTACCTAACATAAAACGATAAGTATTTCTAATTTTGCGATAACTTTCCTTAACTTGACTTAAAGCTTCATCACTAAATCTTACGTCTTCTGTGAAATCAACGCTTGCAGCCCATAATCTTAAAATATCGGCTCCATGCTTTGTGACAATATCCATTGGGGCCACAACGTTTCCAACACTTTTGCTCATTTTAAAGCCTTTACTATCTAGCACAAAACCACTTGATAATAATTTTTTATAAGGACTTTTACCCTCAGATGCCACACTACAAATTAGTGATGAATTAAACCAACCACGATATTGATCTGACCCTTCTAAGTAAACGTCGGCTGGGTAAGCCATTCCCCGTTCAAGTAACACGCCGGCAAAAGATGATCCGGAATCAAACCACACATCCATAATATCGGTCTCTTTTTTAAACTTTCCATTAGGACTATGTTCATTTGTATAACCTTTTGGCAATAAATCATTAGCTTCATGTTCAAACCAATAATTAGAGCCATGCTCTCTAAATAATTTGGCCACATGTAACATCACATCATAATCTACAATTTCGGTCCCATCTTCGTTATAGAAAATTGGAATTGGAACTCCCCAAGCTCTTTGACGCGAAATACACCAATCACCACGGTCTTTAATCATGTTATAAATTCTTGTTTTTCCCCATTCGGTGTGAAATTCAATTTTATTTTCGATTTGATCTAGTAATTCATCACGAATGGCATCGACACTACAAAACCATTGTTTAGTGGCTCTAAATATTACTGGTTTTTTGGTGCGCCAATCATGGGGATATGCATGGGTAATAAATTTAAGTTTTATTAAATAGCCATGCTCATCTAACCACTTAGTAATTTCTTTATTTGCATCTTCGAAAAATAGTCCTGCAAATGGTCCTGATTCTTTAGTCAAAATACCTTGATCATTAATACCATTAACCATGTCAATACCATTAGCTTTAGCAGCGATAAAATCATCTTCACCATAAGCTGGGGCCGTATGTACTAGTCCTGTTCCAGCTTCTAAATTAACATGAGCACCATTGATAACGGGACTTTGACGGTCCATAAATGGATGTTTATAAGTTATTCCTAGTAAATCTTTACCTTTGAATGTTTTAAGTGTTTTATAATTATTAAAACCAAATTCTCCCATCAAAGATTCTAATAACTCGGTTGCTACTACATAACGTTTTTCGTTAGCTTCAATCAAGGAATAATCTAAATTTTCTCCCACACATACACACATATTGCCAGGAAGGGTCCATGGGGTTGTGGTCCAAATGATTAATCTATCGCCAGGATTGACAAATTCATTACCGGAAATAATGTCAAAGGCAACATAAACTGAAGGATCTTTTCGATCTTTATATTCAATTTCGGCTTCGGCTAAAGCGGTCTCACTACTTGGTGACCAATAAACTGGTTTTAACCCTTTAAAAATAAGTCCTTTTTTGGCCATTTTAGCAAAAACTTCAATTTGACGAGCTTCATATTCTTTCTTTAAAGTAATATAAGGATTATCCCAAGCTCCAATAACATTTAACCGTTTAAAATCTAACTTTTGTTTAGCCACTTGTTCATAAGCATATTTCTCACATAAATCACGAAAATCGGCTGTACTCATTTCTTTACGATTAACGCCACTTTTGGCAATAGCGGTTTCAATTGGTAAACCATGGGCATCCCAACCAGGAACAAAGTCTACAAAATAGCCTTCCATCATTTTTGAACGGTTAATAAAATCTTTGAGGATTTTTTGAAAAGCATGCCCAATATGAATATTTCCATTGGCATACGGTGGGCCATCATGTAACACAAATGGTTTATTTCCTTTATTTTTTTCTTTAATTAGGCCGTATAAATCCATCATTTCCCAAGCATCACGTTGCACGCCCTCATTTTCTGGTAAATTACCTCGCATTTTAAAATCTGTTTGTGGCATTAATAATGTTTCTTTATAATCCATAACTCTCTCTCCTTCCAAAATAAAAAGCCCCTCCATTTAAGGACGAGCTTTTGCCGCGGTACCACCTTATTTTATAAAATATACACCTCTATACTATAACGCGTTACCGTTTTTCCCTAATTGATTTCAGGAAAACACATTAAGAGTGATTCGTTTATTATCTTCCTATTAGCTTCCACCAACCGCTAATTCTCTATTAAGGTCTAACAATAAACCGTCTCTATCATCTGTTTTAAAGTTCAACTTTATCAATTTCATCAATAACTTCTAATTGTGATTCGATAATATCTTTTAAACGGCGTTTAAAAATATTAACATTGCGTTTTAAAGTTACCGCATCATTTTCGATTCTTTCAGCCCGCATTAATGCTTCATTAACTATTCTACTGGCGTTTTTCTTAGCATCATCTAACATTATTTCGCTTTCTCGATGGGCAGCGACTTTAAGTTGATCTGATGTTTTTTGGGCCATTATAATAGCTCTGTTTAAAGTATCTTCCATTCTTTCGTATTGTTCGAGTTTTTCTTTTAAGCGATTCGTTTCGGCCATCTGGGCTTTTAACTCACGAATTTCGGTATCTTTTTTATTAATATCGGCAACCATCGTTTCGACTCTTGCAATAACTTGATCCAGAAAAGCATTTACTTCATCAGGGTCATAACCTCGAAGTGCGCGATTAAATTTATCCATAATCTAAGCCTCACTTTTCGGTGTTACCTATTGTAACACATTTTTCTATATTTTTCCACTACTTTCTACCATTCGATGTTTATATCGTCATTATCATGGATGCCTTTACCCTCACTGTTATCTGTAATCTCGCCTTGAACACTAACATTATTTGGTGTACATAGGAAAATGCCGCCACCAATTTTTTGGATTTTTCCGTTGATTGCATATATCGTTCCACCTAAAAAATCGACAATTCTTTTTGCTTGTTCAGGGGTTACACGCTTAAGATTAACCACCACTGTATTTCTTTTTTTTAAATGATCGGCAATCTGCTGGGCTTCAGAATAAGCTCGTGGCTCAAGTAATATCATTTTTGCCCCGCCTTCTTCTGTAAGAGCCTCCTCAGCTTTTATATCATAATATTCTTCTGGTGAAGCAAATACTTCCTCTTCTTCACCCATTATTTTTTTCATAAAACCCATATTTATCCTCCTTGTAGTAATGCATCACTTTACTATATTTCATTTTATCACAGTTTTATCAAAATTAAAATATTTTTTCAAGGGATTTTACGTTTTTAAACAAAAAATCCAAAAATTAGTGTTTTTTCTATCGTTAATTATATTAACAATTAATAGATTTTATGTCTTTCAAGTAAAATTCGCTTATTGCTAAAAGCGGCGAATAATTTATAGTAATAATGAAATTTTAGGTTATTTGTTTCAATTGTAAATGAGCATTATTTGGGTTAATGAAAAAGTCCCTTAGGACTTAAAATTTCATTTTTTCTTTCACGTATGCTGCCACTTCCCAGGTCGGCAAAGTTATTTGCTCCATAGTGTCTCGATCTCTAATTGTTACAGTTTCATTATTAAGAGTCTCATCATCAACGGTAATACAAAAAGGAGTTCCAGCAATGTCTTGGCGGCGATATCTTTTACCAATATTACCTGTTTCATCATAGGTACACATAAATTCTTTAGCTAAATCTTTAAAAATTTCTAAGGCTTTTATACTATGATGTTTTTTGACTAAAGGTAGTACCGCTACTTTATAAGGGGCCAAAAATGGATGAAAGCTCATAACTTCCCGCGTGGTACCATCTTCTAAAGTCTCTTCATGATAGGCGTCACACAAGAAAGCTAAAGTGGCTCTATCACATCCAATTGATGACTCAATTACATATGGAGTATATTTATCATTAGTCTCAGGATCTAAATAAATCATTGGTTTGCCAGAAAATTCTTCATGACGTTTTAAGTCATAGTCAGTCCGGTTATGAGTACCGCCAATTTCCCCAAAACCAAAATCAAATTCATACTCGACATCACAAGCTTCTTTAGCATAATGGGCTAATTTATCATGATCATGGTATCTTAATTTATCTTTATTGATGCCTAAATTAATAAAGAAATCCATTTCTTTGGTCTTATAATCTTGATAAAAAGCACTATCTGTTCCTGGTTTACAAAACCATTGATGTTCCATTTGCTCAAATTCAATTGTTCTAAAGGTAAAATTACCTGGCGTTATTTCATTTCTAAATGCTTTACCAATTTGACCAATCCCAAACGGTACTTTAGCCCGCATAGTTCTTTGAATATTTAAAAAGTTAACAAACTCCCCTTGGGCTGTTTCTGGTCTTAAATATATTGTACTTTTATTATCAGCGGTAACTCCACGTTCAGTTTTAAACATTAAATTAAACTCGCGAACATCGGTAAAATTGCTCTTACCACAATTTGGACATTTAACTTTGTGTTCTTGAATAAAGGAAATCATTTCTTGGTCTGTCATTTTATCTGCAATGATCGTTTTATCAAAACTTTCAACTAAGTGATCAGCGCGATGCCTAGTTTTACATTCTTTACAATCGATTAAAGGATCTGAGAAACTATCCACATGTCCTGAAGCTTCCCAAACTCTTGGGGCCATTAAAATAGCTGCATCAACTCCATAACTATTTTGACTTTCTTGAATAAATTTTTGCCACCAAGCTTTTTTTACATTATTTTTGACCTCCACGCCTAAAGGCCCATAGTCCCAAGTATTTGCAAGACCTCCATAAATTTCACTTCCTTGAAATATAAAACCATATTGTTTACATACATTTGTGATTTTTTCCATTGTAACTTTTTCCATTTTACCATCCCTCTTTCTTATAAAAAAAGATTCTCCTAGTTTTTGTAAGGACGAGTTATTCCCGCGGTTCCACCTTACTTATTCCAGAAGAATCCCTTTAATATACATGACTCCGGGTTTCCAAGCCCATCTTTGCCTCTAAATATATTTACATTTTATGCTTTTTTACGCTTTTTGTCAAGCTTATTTTCCCAAAAACATATATCTATTTTTAACCAATATTATCAAAATAAAATGTTTTGAAAAGAATAATTAGTCGCCTTGACTATTTATTCCTTTCGCTACCATTATACTGATTATTGTATATTATTTGACTTGAACATTTCTTGATTTTACTAATTTTTGGCCTAATTTTATAACTATCTTCTTCCATATAGGCCCCTGTATTATTCACTTTGATAAAGCATCTTCTACTACAAATATGATTTTAACAAATTAAACACAATACGTTATCTTGTAATTACTCTTTTATCTTTTATTTCACTGCTCTTCTTTGCTCTAAAACATTATAAGCTTGCTCTATTTCATCGGGATTGGGATTTTTTTCTTCAATTGCCAATTCAAATTCAAAAAGATTTTCATCAGGCATTTGCTGCATAGCTAATGAAAGATCTGTTAATAAACTTCTTAAACTAGCCATCTCATTTTTTTGATGAAGTATTTCCGCCAAGTGACTATTATTTTGTTTTGGTTTTCTACCTCTTTTCGGATTCCACTCTATTCCCATGTTATCTAAAGCTAAAACAGTATCTATATCTAAAAGATTTTGACGTCGCTGACTTCTAAATCTAGTTACAATTTTCCCCAATCTAATCACTTGCCCATCTGCTAATATTAAATTATAATTTTGCGGTACTTTTAAATCTCCATGTTGTTCAAAATATAACTGACAATATTCCATTTTTCTTTCCAATTTAAGTCTATGACGACCTTTATTAAAAATAGCAGTAATAGGTTTGGTTTTAAATGGATCAATATGCTTTAAACAACTAGGTAAATAATTATTATCTTCCACACGCAAAATTCGTTTTATCTCGTTTTTATGAGTATTATCATATACCATAAATAAAGTATCTAATTTACTCATTCGTTCTGCTGGAATTCGGCCAGTATTATAGTTATGTTTTTGTGCCTGTAACCAAGCTCCCAAATGAAATTTTTTTCCTTGTTCATTATTTGTAACAAAGTCAGCCGGAATATTTAAATGGCCATTTGCCTCAAAAAATTGCTTAGCTAACATATAATTTTCTAACCACTTAGCATATTGCTCTTCCCCATATCTAATTTCCGCTTGAGCTCGTCTGCGATGGTGACCAAATGCGACCTTCCACTTCATGGCTATGTTATCTAATAGTTTTACTTGATTAACTGTTAAATCTCTTTTAAATTTTCTTTGTTCCTCAATAAAATTTCCTAAAGGAAAACCATCAATAAAATAGTCCAGTGGAACATCCAAATCATTATGGAAAATAAAATAACGATAGGCTAAATTATAACCTTGCATCCATTCATTACGAAGTTGATCCTCAAACTGTTCGTAAGTTAATTCAACCCCATTATCAACTTGATTAAGATATTTTTGAGTTTTAAATTCCTCTAATTTCATGATAAACTTCCCCCTTTTTTTAATGCGTTCGCTATTATAACACCAATGTTTTCCCTTGTCAAATTCAACATAACTGAAGCCACGTAAAAAAAGTAGCAATAATAAGCCCCATTCCTTGGACAAAATAGAAACGGGGTTTATTACATTAGCAACCTATTTTCTGCAAATCTCTAATAAACTTTTTACTTTTTAAATACAAGCCAGTATAACGATCATAATAGTCATCTAAAAACATATTTATCTCATTTTTGGCCTGCTCACTTAACTCTAATTTTGATATTTTGGTAATATCAACATAATAAAACATGCGTAATAACTTAATAGTTTTTTCACTAACCATTTTCTCATTCGTATAACAATTTTTACAAACATATCCTCCGCGGTAACTAGATAAAGTCACAATTCCTGTTTTTTGGCCACAAACTGCACAACTATCAATTACCGGCATAACGCCTAAATACTCTAAATATTTTAATTCTAAAATATCCATAATGACCAAAGGATCAAAACCCTCATCAATTTTAGTTAAAGCAGCAATTAACAACTTTAAAACATCTTGACTATTATTTTGTTTTATCACTTGTTCGCTTAATTCTAATAAATAAGCAGCATAACTTATTTTTGTTATATCCAGCTGCAAATTTTTAAAAGGATTGATAATATTAACTTCAGTTAAAATTGAAAGTTTATCCCTTTTATAATAAATCATAAATTTACCATAAGTCAGTTTCGAAGAAACACTACGAAGTGGACTTTTCAAACTACGACATCCTTTAGCCATAACGCCGATTAACCCATGTTCTTTAGTCATAATATTCAAAACTTTTGAGGTCTCACTATAATTCGTTTCGCTGACAATAATGCCTTCAACTTCTTCCATCTTTTATCTTCCTTTTTTCTTTTGCGCTTCTTTATACTTTAAATAATACTCAACTTTTCCAGTTTTTTCAAATAAATTCCAAAATAAATCCATTTTATCACCTTCCTATTAATATGGTGGGTGATAAAATAAAATTTTATTCAATTTTGCTAATATTTATTTTAAAAAATCATTATAACCTAATTCAGTTAAATACTTTTCCTTATCGCGCCATTTTTTTATCGTTTTAACATATAATTCCAAATAAACCTTTTTACCAATAAATTCTTCAATATCTTTTCGAGCTAAAATTCCAATTTTTTTAATCATTTCCCCATTTTTGCCAATTATAATTTTTTTAAGAGCATCTCTATCGACAATAACTACGGCATTTATAATCCACTTATCATTTTCCTTAATTATCTGTTCAACCACACAAGTCACAGAATGAGGGATTTCTTCACTCGTTAAATTAAAAACTTTTTCACGAATAAGTTCAGCAATCATAAACTCAGGACTACGATTAGTATATTGGTCATCTTCAAAATATTTAACATTATCTTTTAAATAATTCTTAAGTACTTTAATTAACTCAGCCGTATTTTTCCCTTTTAAAGCTGACACAGGAATAATTTCAGCCCAATTATATAAATCTTTATACTTCATAATTAAATTAAAAACTTCATCTTTAGCTAAGCCATCTATTTTATTAATAACCAAAATAACGGGTTTATCTATAGTTTTAAATTTCTCAATAATATATTCATCACCGCGTCCTAAACCAGCTTGGCCATCGACTAAGAAACAAACAACATCAACATCGTCAATGCTATAATAAGCTCCCTTATTTAAAACTTTGCCTAACTTATGATTAGGTTTATGAATACCTGGCGTATCAACAAATACCATTTGAGTGTTTTCATCATTATAAATTCCTTGAATAATATTTCTAGTTGTCTGAGGTTTTGACGAAGTAATCGCTACTTTTTTCCCTAATATATTATTCAGCAAAGTGGATTTTCCAACATTCGGACGCCCTACTAAACTAATAAAGCCACTTTTCATTGTTACCCTCCTATAAAAATAATGCTAAAATTTTAGGCCCAAAAATCATCAAAGCCAAAACAATAGCAATTATGGCAAAAACCATGACTGCTGCTGCCGCTGTATCCTTAGCAATTTTAGCTAATGGATTTTTTTCTGGGCAAACTAAATCAATAGCCGCCTCAATACTAGTATTAATAAGTTCCGTGGCAATTACTAAACCAATAATTAAAAAACACATAAGCCACTCTATATAACTTATATCTAACCAAAAACCTAAAATAATTACTCCCGCTGTAGCTAAAATATGGGCCAGCATATTTTGTTCATACTTAAAGGCATATCGTAACCCTGCCGCCGCATAACCAAAACTATGGATAAATCTTTTAATTCCCCTTTGTTTTAATTTACCTCGTGATCCCAAATCCATCTAAAATCAACTCCTGCTCTTTAAACATTACTTCTTCGTCGTTTTTGTTCATATGGTCATATCCTAGTAAATGTAATAATCCATGAATGGTTAAAAACGCCATTTCTCTTTTTTCACTATGGCCGTATTCTTTAGCTTGTTGTTTCATTTTTGTGACTGATATATATATATCCCCAAGTAAACGACCAAATTCAAATTTTATCTCTTCGTTATCTTCTAAAGCAAAACTAATAACATCCGTTTCTTTATCAATCTGCCGGTACTCCCGGTTTATTTTCCTTATTTTCTCATTATCGACAAATATCACATTAAAAATGACCTTATCCAGTTTTTTATATTCTAAAGCATAATCAATTAATTGCTTTAAAAATTTCAAATCCAGTTCTTCCGTCGTTTCATTAAAAATTTCTACTTTATTCATTTTTATACTCCCAGTTCTATAAAGCCTACCAAATAAGCTAAGGCCAGCATTAATAAACACACCATTATTATATTATAAATCATTCTATTTTTCAATATATCAGGTAAATGGCCTTTAATTCCCATTAAAATATAATATAAATAAAAACCTAAAAAGCCCCCAGTTACATTTAAAATAATATCATCAACATCAAAGACCCTTCCAATTAATAATTGAGTTATCTCAATTGTCAAAGATACTAATAACGATAAAGCTAAAATTAAATATGGCTTTTTTAATTTCAAATAATAAGCTGTAAAAAAACCATAAGGAATAAATAGTAGCATATTACCTAGTACATTTTTAATAAAGAGCTGACTTCCTATTTCATACCTAAACATTTCATGAAAAACAACTAAATTTGAAGAATTAAAACTGACATCTTGAAAAGTCACTACATAAAATAAGCATAAAACATAAATCATGAACAACAAGGTCATTAATTCCTGATATAAAATAATTGGTTTTTGATTTTTTAATAAATATACTAAACGAAGTGAAACAAGAATAACCATACTAATTAGTATGGTTGGCCAAGTTTCCTTAAAAATCTCTAACACGGTACTTCTAATCATTGTATCACTTAATTTCCTTATAATCGGTTATATTTTCGTAAACTGCAAAAAACATCTCAACTTCAATAGTACTTTCATTTACTTTACTTTTTAAATATTTACTCCGAATTATATACTCCTCATCATCCAACGTTTTTTCCATTTTCTTAATCGAAAGTGCTTCTGCTTTAATTAAAGCTTCATCAAAAGTTAAGATTTGATTAGTCACTTTAACCTCTTTTTGATGTTGTTTAACTAATTTAATGGGCAAAAGAGGATGACTTAAAATAACATCATCTTCCGATTTTTTATGTTCATATTTATCAAAAGTTAATTCAAAATCCTTGGAAGCAAACTCAATCGCATAGACATCTTTTTGGCGGCCCGTTTCTTTTTCTTCATAATAAGCAAATGGATATTCCGTCTTTATGACATACCAAACTTCAGCAAAGACTTCTCCCTCCGCTTTTACTTTGCCCATCGATTTGTCATTGAGCATAATATCGCCATTAATAATCACTTCGCCTTTTTTAACGTAAGTATTTTGCTCTTGTTCAATATTTCCATGACGAGCAACAATCTTTTTAATAACCCCATCTTTCGCCGCGACGATATTGCGCGGATTATTGTTGTCTTTATTTTTAATAACTTCCCGTTCTTCTACTCTAACGACATATTTAGTTCCTTTCGTTTCAATTTCTAACCATTCTATTTCGTCAGGATGACTATTCAAAATCTTTTCTTTAATTACTTCTAATTGTTTATAACTTTTTTTAAATGAAAACTTTTTAATTCCATTATTTTCTAACTCTGTTTGTAATAAATGCCTAATTTCCTTATTAGAATGAATAACTTCAATATCAAAAACCATATTTGTTAATCCAATAAAAATAGTAAAACAAACGAATAGGCAAATAATTAAATGTCTATTTACTTTACATAACTTTTTAATTTTAATATACCCAAAAGTATCTTCTTCTAAAACTTCATAAATACTCTTAATTTTCATGACCTGCTCATAGTCATCTTTATATATAATTATTTTGACTTCATTACGATTTAGCGGTTTTAATGATAAAATGTTTATTTTGCGGCTAGTTAACTTTTGAATAAAACGATTGATATTGCGCCCTTTAACTAAGAGCATGATGCGACTACGAAATTTTTCAATCATCTAAATTCAATACTCTTTATATCCCCAGATATCAAAAGTTCATCACTGAGCAGTTTAGCAATAATTAATTTATCCCCTTTAACTATAACTAATCCATCAGTATATCTAACCATTATTTTATCACTATCAAAGTGACTAATGCTTTGATAGTTGACAATATCGACTTTATTTTTAACATAATTAATTCTGAAGTCGGACTCTAAAATGTAATTTCTTAAATCTCTCAGCATCATATCACCCATATAATTTTATGGCTTAAATTGTCATTTTATGTAAAAAAGCGTGTAAGATTGTCTTGTCGAAATGCAATTAAAAACTTATTTCCCTTTGTTTAGGAAATAAGTTATTTTTGAAATAATTTTAATTAGTTTGTCTAGTTAAACGAAAACCGGCAAAAGCTAATCCACATACTGAAATAATACCAAAAATAATATAAAGCAAAATACTATCAGCAGTGCTAGGATTTTCAATGTTTTTATCAGCCACTAATTTTAAATTGTCTAAAGCCTCATTAATGGCTTTGGCATAACTATCGACAAGATCTTGTTCAAGAATAGTTTTATCATATGTAACAGCATCTACGGCTTTTTTTAATTTGGCCCAAGATTCTTGTGTATAAAGTTTTTCATCAAGGCTTTCTACTTTCTTAAGGGCACTTTCTACTTTACTATAATCAGCTGGAGCTATTTCAATTTGCCCATTTTCAGCTGAAGAGATTTCCCCAGTTATCGTACCAGCATTAACTATAATCGTACTACTTGCTCGGTCCTCAATATTACCCTTAATTGTACCTCCATTAATGGTTAAAGATGGCATTTCGGCTGAAGTTGCTGTTGCGCCAGAATAATCCATTATAACGTCACCATTAAGAATGGCATCATCTGAAATTACTGTAACTACTGGGTCATAAGCACTACTCCAACTCCAAGTAGAGAGCGCTGCAGCATTAGAGACAGCATTTAAAGTCCCTCCAGTCATAGTTAAATTTCCCCAGTTTTGAATCGCACTACCACCGGCAGCTGTTGTTGAAACGGTGCCACCAGTCATTTTAATAACTCCATTATCATCATTTTTTAAAGCAATAAAACCATTAGTAATGTTGCCACCTTTCATGGTAAATGATGCTTCTAAATTACGTACAGCTGAGCTATACAATGATGTATTAACTATCGTTCCACCTTCCATGATGAAACTGCCACCATTATTATCGACAACATACCATGAATTACCACCACTATTAGTTGGTGATGAACCGGCTTCCTTAGAGCGAGTTAATGTCCCACTTTTTAAAGTCACTGTGCCCTTATTGACTAAAGCGCCTTTTTTATGAGACACATTATCAATCGTCCCATTTCCAGTAATGGTCAAAGTTCCCTCGTTGGTAATTGTGTGCTTATCAGCAACATTAGTGATTGTATAATTGCCTAAATCTAAAGTAATCACTTTATCTTGAGCAATAGTCACGCTTTCTGTCACATCATCAATTAAAACTACCGTAATATTTTGAGCCTGATTGATGGCCTCCTGTAAAGTACTATACTCTACATCGCCTACTTTAGCTACATTATTAGCCGCCTGCGCCCCACACGGAATTAAACAAAAGCTAGCAATAGAAATTAGAGCAATAAAAGATTTGCGTATTTTCATATTTTTTCCCTCCTTTATGGGTATTATAGCATATTTTTAAGTTTTTAATGACTAAAAATTGCGTTTTTCTTTAAAAATGTACATTAGATATACAGGTCTAACTATTAAATTTATATCTAAAAACGTTAAGCCAAAAAGCTTTCTTGCGAAAGCTGATCATAAATATGATATGTGTAAGCTCTTTTCATTTTCACCACCATTGATATTATAAGTTATCTACTTTACAAAATTTGTCAAAAAAAATCTAGCTAACACTAGATTCTTCCATCGCGGCTACTTCTAACTTATTATCATTATGGATTAAGATCAAAGTACCTGAATTTTGATAGCCTAAATCTTCTTCATATTCAATATCAAAATTGATTTTATAGGCATTCTCATCAGTATTGTCGCCATATTTAAAAGCTTCAGTTGTGCTGGCCTCGGTGGATACTTTTGTGACCACTGGTAATGTTTGCTCTCTATCGCCATAAACGTTGCTTTCAACGCTCTTATACATGCTATTACCCGCTAACTTTTCAAAGTCGGTGCGAAAATCTTTATAAACAAATTGAAGTCCTCCAATATCATTTTTACTCATTTTATTGTCTAAGTTAAAGAAATCAGCCACAAATAGTTTACTAACAGCATCAGCATATTTGGCTTCATCAATATCTTCGGCTTCTAGCACCTCTTTAAGTTCTTTAAATAAGCTTTTGTAATACTTAGTTGCATCACTGCGCAAAGTATAATCATATCCTTCAATTTTATCGGCGGTTTCCACCTTAATTGTATTATCCTCTTTTTTATCTTTAGTTAAAAACATAATTACTCCAATTACTAAAGCCACAATAACAATTAAGATGATTGCAAAAATTGTGATCTTTTTTTTACTAATCTTTCTTTTAGCCATTTTTACTCTCCTTTAATACTTTATCACTTTCACGTTCTTTTTTAATTAAATCATGAACAATAATATCATTAGACACTGATACTTCTCTTTCAGCTCGTTTACTAATTTTTTCAATATAATCTGCTCCAATAACAGCATTTTCATCTAATAAGATTCCCTCGTCGCTTTGACTATCATAGTACATCTTATCGGTAATCCAGTTACCATTTGGAAATACGACAAAGTTTTCATCGGTGCTAAAAATATCATGTCCTAAAGCATAATCACTATGAATACCTAACATATTACCTAAAGTTGGTAAAACATCATACATCCCCATAACTGAGGTTATTTCTTTTCGTTCTTGGTTATCTTTCGTCCAAATAATAAATGGTACTTTACGATTTATTTCGTAATCATACTTTGTAAATTCTTGATAATTAGGGTCATCCTTATCTAATTTAGAATCTGTCGCTGGATCATAATTGTAATAATAATCATATTCCGCACGTTTAATCTTCGCATCATGGTCCCCATAAATTACAATAATAGTATCATCTAATAAACCTGCTTCATCTAACTCTTTAATAAACTCTCCGATCGCCTCATCGGCATAATGAGCTGAAGTAAAATAATCACCTAAAGTTGTGCCACTTAAATAATCATTTACAACTTCTTCTTGTTGCCCAGTTTCTTCATTGGTTTTTATATATTTATAAGTTAAATCAAGGTCTGTAGTATCACCTAGACCAGTAAATGGTGTATGATTGGTCAGCATTATAGTTACACCATACCAGTTATCATACTTCGCATCAATTTCTTTGATTTTCCCGGTAGATTGTTTAAAGAATGATTTATCATTTAAGCCTAAACCAATCACATCTTCATCATTAATTTCATAATCCGTTTTATAATTGTAAAACTTATCGTAACCTAATTGTTTATGCATGACTTCCCGATTCCAGAAATTTCCTTTATTAGCATGCATGCTAAAGGTGTAATAACCTTGTTCTTTTAATAATTTAGGCGTTGATACATATTCTCTATCCCAATAACTGACAAACACGGTCCCATTACTAGCTGGCAATAAAGAGGTATTAAAAGTAAATTCACTATCACTACTAGTTCCTACACTCTCTTGGGCATAAAAGTTTGAGAAATATAATCCTTCCTTAGCTAATCTATTTAAATTGGGTGTCACTTCTTGACCATTTATTTCTGTCGACAATAAGAAATTTTGAATACTTTCGGCATGAATGACAATGACATTTTTGCCTTTATATTTATCAGTATATTTGTTAGAATTTGCTTTAGCCGGATATTCTTCATAATACTCGCGTACTTCTTTAGCTGCTTTATCATAACCAAATAATGGACTTATCTGTGGTTTTAAACTTGCAACTAGATCATTACCTTGATAAATATAAATACCAAATTTCATCACGACATACTCACGATTCCACTGTTTATATAAGCGGCTAATATCCGTACCTGTTAAAGTCGATAAGAAAAAGCCTAAGACAATAGCCCCTGCAAGTAAAGTTTTTAAAAAAGCTACTCTCGATTTTTCTTTGGTCCTAATACTATCAAAATAACTAGTTGTGCGGTAGCGTTTATTAATTAAAATTAAAATAATTGGGCCCAAAATATAACTAAAATCTTTTAACTCAACAATGGTATTTATAGCATCACTAACTCCAAAAATTTGCACCGACGTTGCTAAAAGAGAAAACGATGTGAAGGATACATAATTACTATAATAGGCTGAATTAATCACGCATATTAGTGTAAAAATAATAGCCCATGTCATGTAATATTTAAAACGATTTTTAGCTTTAATTAAATAACCAAAAGCCGCTACTAAAAGGGTAACCGCTAAATCAGCTAAAACTGGACTAATAGCTGTGAAATTTTTTACCGTAAAAGCTCTAAGCATGAAAGCTTCAATAAATACTGTTAATACAAACGTAATAAATAATACATTATGTTTGAAGAAATACTTCGTGCCATGGCCAAATTTTTTGAAAAATTCTTTGGCTCGTTTACCAGCACCTTTTAACTTATTGTTCATAATTCACCTCGGTTTATATTATTCATTATATCATTTTTTAGGGGCAAAAAAAAGTGGTTTTTCACCACTTTACTATTTAACTAGTCAAAAGTAAGGAGATTATTACCAATAATACTTCTGTGGTTCACCGTTAAACCCATGTCAAGTACTAGTAGTCTGCAAGGTAAGATACATACAGGTAATAAAATATGTATCCCATTAATTAACTTGTGAACTATCTAGTTTTTTATGCATCTTTTTTTCACTTTCATATTCCGTAGAATTAATTGCAATTCCCATAACTAAAATATAAGACAGAAAATAAATCCAAATCATCATAACAATAATGGTGGAAATTCCGCCATAAAACATTTTATAGTTGGCAAAATTACTAATATAAAATGAATAAATAGCGGTTGTAATAATCCACCCTAAGGTTGTAAACAAAGCTCCCTTGTTCATATATTTACTAGGAATGCTGGCATCGGGTGCTAAAGCGTATAAAAGTTTAATTACCCAAAAAATACAAGCAAAAGCGATTGGCCACTTTAATAGCACAAATACAGTATATAATTTGTCGCTAACGCCAGCAAAAATTTCTAAATTAATGATTTCTTTAGCAATTACGTTACCATAAGCTAAAACTAAAACATTGAAAATAAATAAGGCCATTAATAGTATTATCATAAAAAAGGCTTTTATTCTTCGTTTTAAAAAGGGATCATGTTTAATTCCAAATAACTCATTAGAAGTAATAATTAAAGAATTAGTCCCATTGGAAATTAAATAAAAACCAACAATCATAAAGAAAGCAATATTGCCTGTAATTTGACTTTCGGTCATAAAGGGGACTAAAACTTTAGAAATATCTTCGGGTACAATATTATTAATTAAGGAAATGAAAGAATTAGAAAAAAGCGAGATATTTGATCCGACATAACCAATAACGGTTAACATCGGAAAAATCGCTAAGATGATAAAAAAGGCTAGTTGTCCTGGCAAAATCATCATTTCTGGTTTCATGAAAATATCAAAGATTTTTTTGATAAATTTTTTCATACTCCTAGCCTCTTTCTTTATTATTTATCTTCTTTGTTATTGCGCATATCTAAAGTGGCTTCATTAATGGCATCATCCACGGTTTTTATTTCATCCATGATCATACTGTAACCAATTGCCGCGCCAAAACCATGGGAAAGTTTTTTAAGTTCTTTATGGAGTTTACGGATATAAGTTACTACAGCTTTTTCGTCATATTCGGCCATAAAGACTAAAAATTCATTACCATTGGTACGCATAATTTCACTGCCTTCAAGTTGGTTATTAATTAAAATACCGGCACCTTCAACAATGACTTTATCGCCTTCAGCATGGCCGAAATTATCGTTGATATAGGCAATATTATTCAAATCAACAATAATAATTGCTTGGGGATACACGCCACTACTATCCCATTTTGGAATATTATCATTTAAATAATTCCGGTTTTTAAGTGACGTTAAGGTATCAATATAACGAAGTTTATCGGTTTTTGATAATTTGGCATTATGATCTTTACGACGTTTGATGTATTTACCAACAATGATACCTACTAACACTAGTAAAACTGCACTGAAAATGGTGAGTAAACTTTTTAGGAGCATATTACTATTATTGTAATTTAATAACTCTTTATAACTATTATTCATCATTTGCTTACTATTTATAAATGAAATATAAAAATCAAATAATTCATTAAAGGTTTTATTAGCTGAAATATCTCTACTAATGAAATCATAATCGGTATCTAATTTAAACAAATACAAATTTTTAAAAGTTTTTAAATCACTACGGACATAACAATCATAAGTATAATAGTCAAGGGCGGCTAAGTCATTTTCACCCAAACTATTTACTAAAGCTTCAACATTATTAAAGGTTTTTGTTTTCACGCCATGAGTTTTAAGATAATTTTCAATTTTACTATCCTTAATGGTTAAAACAGTTTGATCAGTTAGTGAATTAACTGAGTTAATAACTAAATCTGTTTTTTGATCGGCAATAATGACAACTTGTTCATTATAAATGGAATTTGACCTATAAACATCCATATTATATTTATCTTGAGCTTGATAGTCAAAGATAATATCTAATTTATTCGCTTCAAAATCTTTGACCAAACTATCGATTGAGGAATATTTTTTATAATTAAATTCGATATTGGTAGCTTTGGCGAAACTATTTAAGAAAGTATAATTAAATCCGCGAAGTCCATCTTTGGTCGTAATATCAAATGGGGTATTTAAAACAAAACCATAGTTATAGCGTTTACTACGAAATTTGACTTGATCTTTCTCATCAACTTCATTGATGGTAAAATAATTTTCGACTAAATTTTTATTGAAAGATGTTTCGAAATTATCATTTTTCCATTTGTCATAATATTTAATTAAAATTTTATTTAAACGGTCTGTTCCGCCTAATTTTAATACATAATCTTGGGTATAATCAGTAATATTATAAGCCAAATTTAAGTTTTCATTCTTAATAATTTCATCTAAATAGGCTAAACGGGGAATTGCCACAGCATCAAGATTATCGCTTTCTATATCTTTGACCATTGAGGGCACATCTTTATAGGCTTTATAAGTAACGTCTCGACTGCCATCTAAATATTTGCTGATTTTGGTCATATCATCTTCTAAAACACCAACGACAATATTTTGAATCTCACTCACGTCGCCATATAATCTTTTGGTTTTGGTCACTAAAGCATAATTGTCTTGATATATTAAAATATCATTAGCACTTGGTCTTTCAGTAACAACAATTTCATAACTACTTTTAGGCTCTTCAGCACTGGTATATGATAATTTATTAAATTCTAATCCAGTATTTTTTTCTAAAGCCTCTAAAAAATCAAAAATTAAACCTTCGCCATTACTGCTTAAAACGGGGACATCACTAGGAATTGCTAAATCGATTAAGTTATTTTTATGATCTTCAATCCACTTTTTTTCGGTTACGGTTAAAGCGGTATTTTTATCTTCCTTTGTAAAGTAGAAAATGGCCCCACCGGTGCTTAATAATATTACAATGATTAAGGCTATTAGCCATCTTTTTTTAGTCACTTTCCTCACCTACATTTGCCCACACTAGCGCATCAGCGGTTTTATGTTTATATCCAGCTGTTGGAAATTCGCTACGGTTTTCAGTTGATTTTAAAAATACTTGCACATCGTAATATTTTAAGTTTTTCTTACTAATGCCTTCTAAAACGGTATTGGCATATTCTTTGGCTTTATCTAAGCTAACGTTTTCATCAACTGTAATTTCAAAATTTAAAATTCGCCCTTCTTGATGGTATTTTACTTCTGTTACGCCTTCTTGATTGGAAACGTTTTCTTTAATTTCTTTTACTGAATTACTGGAAACTTTATGATCTTCGATGCCATCTAATCTACTTCCGTAATTATTATCTCCAAATGATGGAATAATAAAGAAAATGGTAAAAAAGATTAAAAGTAATACAATAACAATTACTATTCCGATTATCCAACTTTTTTTATGAGTGTGGAAAAATTTTTCGATACCTTTCATTCTATCACCTCGATACTTTAAATATTATACTATATTTATCCACTATTTTCAATGATTAACTGACGATATATGGATTTGTGGCTTTTCCATCACCAGCGGTGATTTTAGCACCGGCTTTTAAGGTGAGCACAGGTCTTATATTTAATGCTTCATTCATGGCATAACTTGTTCCATCTAAAAGGCCGTTATTAATGGTATATATTTTATCGCCCAAATCATTATGATTCATGGTATATTCAGCTCCATTACTGACTGAATAATTAGCTAAATAATTGCCGTTTTGACACACAGCCTCGTTTTTATTACAGCCTAAGGCGTTTGAAGCTAATGCATAATCATCCGTGCTAATTAAGCCAATGTTGGCTGTATAGGTTTCTCCGCAGGCATTGTCCAGATTTCCGGTGCACCAACTAACTGACTGGACATTTTCTTTATTGGTAAGAGCATTATAGAATGTATTATTTAAATATGTATTAATGCTGGCGTTGCTAAATTTGGCATTACCACTATCATTCCATGCTAATTTGGTGGTTGCTTCATTGGCGACAATTTTGAGACTATTATCACTGTTAATTTTCATGATTCGCCATAGACGACCGTTATATTGTAAATAGTTATCTGGATTACTCCCTTTATAGATGCCTTTATTGGCTTTCAAATTAGCTTGGCTACTGGCGTTTTCATATAGATAGCCTCCGATGGTTTCTTCATTATTATTTTCGGTATATTCGTAAACATATTGATTAGAGGTAAAGGTAACTTTGACGATACCTGATAATACGGTGCTGGTGTTTCTTGGGTCTTTAATATCATCTTCGGAAATATAACCGTTGCTAAGTAAAGTGGAAACGCTTACGCTATCAGTTGCTCCCTCGACTTCATCTGGTAATTTATCGGTGTTATCATAATAATATTCTTTAGCGGCTTTTACTATTGTTGCGATTTGAGCTTCATAAGCTTTTTCTTTGGAATTTCTAATAATTGAATTGATTGCGGGAAAAACAACTAAAGCTATGAGGGCTAAAATAACTATCACGGCAATTAATTCGACTAATGTAAACCCTTTTTTTGTCATCAAATCAACCTTACCTTTCTTTTTAAATTATAAATTATTTATCTTCTAAAGTCAATGCAATACCTTTATATATTATCCTTTAAATTTCAATTGAAAGCTTGTTGTTTTAGATAAAATTTTTTAAATAATAAAAATGACTTTAGATGTTAAATTTCTAAAATCATTTTAGTTTTTATATTATTTAGTATTTCAATTATGATAAAAATTGTTTATTATCTATTAATTTGTTTTTTGTTATTAAAATTCTTGCTGATCGCGAGCTTTATCATTTTACCCCAGTATAAATGGATCAGATGATGTCCCTACTCCGTTTACAATTTTAGTTTCAGATGTTAGATATAAGGCTGGCCGCGCGCCATTCGCACTGTCGCCGCCGGTGCTGTTGACACCGCCCGTATTGTGCACATAGGATGCAAAGGTGCTATTACTGGCAATGGGGTTCTGTAGCCATTCATAATCACTACTATTATACAAATAATCATTATTCCTACAATCAGAAAACCTTGAACTACTCCAACTAGCTAGTGACATTGCTAAACATGCTTCTTGACTGATAGTACTTCCTCCTGCTGTTGCATACCCATAATCACTTGGGTATATTAGGCCTATTTTTTGGACTGTACTTACCGGATTGCTACCATATACACTGTCACTTCTTTCTGCATCATAATATCCACTTGCTGTGAATGCTGTAGTTGGCCCGCCTAAGTAGAATGTACTTTCTTCTATCATAGCCTGTGAGGCTTGGTCTATACTGTTATAGTATGTTCCATTTAAATATGTTTGCAAGGTACTTCCTTCCCAGTTATTAAGATTCTTTCCTTCTTGCTGCACATAATTCCAATAAAATCCGTCACTGATTCCTATGGTTACTCCATTATCGGTTTCTACTGGTGTTAATAATTCATTTCTGACGATTTTTACTTTATCATCAACTATGCCAATAATCCTCCATAACTCGTTATTAAACTCTACATAGTTATTTGGATTAGTTCCATAATATCGGATATTCCCTTTATCATCAGTATATATTTCTTCGGGATTACTTTCTACTAATGCGCTTATTTTAGTTAAAGCAAGAACACCTCCACTTGGGGTACTACTACTGGCTTGACTATAATCTAAAGTTACAGTTAATTCACCTACTTTATTTACAGGATCACTACTTACATTAATATCATAACTTACTTTAACATTTAAAGTCGTATTACTTCCCGCATTTAATATATCACCTTCAGTTAAACCTGATGTTTCAAACTTTATAGCTGGGTTTTTCGTATCACTTAAAGTTATTTTATCTAACTTAGCATTTAATGTTCCCTCATTACTTACAGTTATTTCATAAGTAATACTATCTCCAGGACTTACTAAATTAGTATTAAATGTGGCTGTTAAATTTTCCCAACTTGGCTCCTCTTGATTACTGGCACTTCCAACAATATCTTTACTTGTTACATTAGTTATTTTAATATCCCAATTACTGGATATATTAGTTGTTCCTTGAATATTTAAAACACTACTAAAAGCGGCATAACCTGCAGCCATAATTAATAACAAACCTACTAATGATATTATGATGATTTTTCTTTTTTGCTCTCCCATTGTTTTCACCCTTACTTCATTTTGGAATTATTTTAGCTTTTTTATTCTACTTTTTTATTATACTTCATTTTTTTATACTTTTGGTTTAAATTAACCTCTGCTTATCGTCGTTTAATGAATATTCACCTTTCTTATTTTTATTAAAATCATTTTAACTCAAAAAAAAAAAAAAAAAAAAAAATTTTATTTTTTTTTTAAATAAAAAATTATTTATTAAATAAATTTATTTTTATATATTATATTATTTATTTTTT
>CALVJP010000019.1 GCA_944332215.1 uncultured Bacilli bacterium | reverse complement strand
GGCTCACATTAAAGGTGGGGGCTGGTTAGAAGAAGTAGATAGCCGAAACGCTGATAGCGGTGGTAGTAATTCATATGCTGGTATTTATGGAAAAGTTATTGACGCAATTAGAATGAAATAGTATAATTAAATTGGAATATAACATGTGGGGGTTATTTCCACATAAAATAAAGCTAGTAGGGGTAATGCCTTACTAGCTGTTTTCTTATACATATATTGACAAAAGAAACGAATAATAGTATTATAACGTGCTATAAATTTGTTGTAACATTTTTACGGATTTGTTATAATATAAATAGAATAGTAGGGCGGTGTTAAAGATGAAAAAAGAAGAAAATTATGGTATATTTAGTGCTATGGAATTTGCTAGTTATATAAAATATAAATTTAATGAATTAAAACCTAATGTTCAGAATATTTCCCCCTTAAAATTACAGAAATCTTTATATTTTTGTTTTGCTTATTGGGGAGCTTTTGCATATAAAGGAAATAAAGCAAAAAATGAAATAAGCGACCAAAAATTTGATGAATATTTGTTTAATGATGAAATAGAGGCGTGGGTTTATGGTCCAGTGGTTCCTACTGTTTATAGAAATTCTGATAAAATTGAAATATGTAATCCAGTTTATTTTTTAATTAATTCTCTAGCAGGTCTACCGTTATTGAAGTTTTCGATTCTGGCTGGGATAACCTTTTTTTCATTACATTCGTTGCAACACCTGTTTTTTTCTTTGTTCCCCATTAAAGGCTCAGGGTTATTACCATAACCTTCAAACTCTTTTCCGCAAAGACAGCAAACACGTTTTTCCATACTTTTCCTCCTTTTTTGAGGACTTATTATAAAGATTATTAACTAAATTGTCAAGTAATAAAGTTAGAAAAAAGCAAAATGTTTTGGTCTTATTTTTGGTCTTGTTTTTATAAATCAGTCTTACTTTTTCTACATTAAAGTGCCTTATAAAATTGATAATAAAACCTTACAAACGTCTTATAAACAAAGGGAAAACGTTGAAAAACAAGACTTTATCTTAATTATATGTTATAATTCTAACTGGGGCAGCCATAAGTACATAAACCCTTGAAAAATCAAGGGTTTTATAACATAAATGATTATTTAGGGACAAATTTTATCCAATAATTTAGGAGGCGCTTTAATGTATGTTGAACACATTTTAAAACCCATTTATAATCGTGAAAGTAAAATCTTAATTTTAGGGACCATTCCCTCACCAAAATCACGAGAAATAGGCTTTTATTACGGTCATCCACAAAATCGCTTCTGGAAAGTTTTGGCCGATATTTTAGAAGTCCCTATGCCTACCACCACCTCTGAAAAAAAAGATCTCCTTTTAAAAAACAACATTGCTCTTTGGGATGTGTTAGCTTCCTGTGACATTGTCGGAGCTAGTGATAGTTCCATTAAAAATCCAAAGCCCAATGATATTTTAAATCTTGTTAAGCAAACTCAAATTAAACAAATATTTGTAACTGGGAAAAAAGCAGAAGCTCTTTATAATAAACTATGTTTAAAAAATACCAAAATGCCTTGTATTTGTTTGCCATCCACTAGCCCAGCCAATTGTTCTTTAAATTATACCCAATTAAAAGCCCAATATCAATTAATTTTAAACCATTTAAAATAACCACCTAAGTCTCTTAAGTGGTTATATTTTGCGGTAATAATCATTTGCTACAGTAGTATGCCGTGATGAATATACACTATCATTCATAGTATCTTCAATATACGAAATAGCATTATTATTTCGTCTATAATGCTTCGTATGTAAGAGAATTAATGGAATATTTCCACTAGTTTTGGCGGCCATAAGATCCCCACATTTAATTACATCATAACAAACAATATAACTAGGTTTCATGGCATCTTTAGTTTCCAATCCCGCTTGATCATAGGTTGTATTTAAGTATAGAAGTTCATTAAAGCCTTTAGTTTTTGCAAGCAAAGTATCTGGAGTATAGATCTTAGAAAATCTGGATGAACTATATTCATGGGCACTAAAAGAATCCGATTCATATAAATGTAACACCCGGTCTATTGCAAAATTATCAAAGCCTAAAACAATTTGTTGCTCAGGATTTTGAAAAGTGGTTATATGGTTATGCCCAATTAAACTTAACGAAGAAGAATTTAGCGGGGTGCCTATAAATCCTCCATACTGGAAATTATCCCGGCTCATTCCAGTAACCGTAACTAACATATAAAACTCTTCCCCATTAAGCTCGTATACCGGTACCTTTAAATTTTGACTCATTTCCTCATTTTTTAAAGATTCTAATTTTCCCCCTTTAAGCAAATTATTTTTAATAGCCATATAACAACTATCCTTTGCATGGCGAAAATGATCATAGAAAGTTCCCATAGGATTTTCTAATTGACTAAGTTCTTCAAATAAATTTTGCTTGTTTTCGATACTTAGACTAGCATAATTGATTAATGAAGTATAAATGTTTAAATAATTTGGGGCTATTTCCATCTTGGCATCTGCATAGAAATTTAGAAAGATTTTTAAATTCTTCAAAAAATCATAACTAAAATCTTTAAAATAAGTATCCACCGTCATTTCTAGCATTTCTTTTTCACTAAGCTGCTGAAAAAATGCTAACAGATCATCTTGATTTTTCAAGACTTTTTCCAATTCTAATAACACTGGAATATCAAAAACATTTTCCATGAGTTGATTAAGGGGCTTTTGTTCCCTAATTTTCTGATACATTTCAGCATACTTCGGTGTCAAACCTAATTCATTTACATTTAAAATAGCTTCTTTATATTGAAAATAGCGTAAATTTTCTATTAATTCGGCCCCATAAGGGTTATGTTCTTCAAAAGCATTTAAAATTTCTCGATATTTATTGATGTCGCGAATACTTAAAAATTTATTAATAAATTTTCTGTCTTGCATGATAGCTTTTGGAACAACTAAACCTGTAGTAACTAAATGCTCTAAAGTAGCTAGATCACTTTCTAAAAGTAAAGCACGTAAACGAGGCTCTTCTAATAAAACAGTTAAAACTTGACCACTTATGGCCTTAAATAACATATCGGCATTATTGGTCTCCCAAAGCCTATTTAGATTTTCTGCTTTACGGAGTAATTCTATTTGTAATTGTGTTTTTAAAAATACTAGATTTATGGTTTGCTTATTTGTAATACACCAGTCAAATAAAGCTTGAGCAAATTCAATATCTATCCATGAATAGTTTAAATAATATTTCAAATCCTCCAAATTTTGTCCAATTAATTGGACCACTTGTTTATGCTTTAAAAAAGTATTGATATTGCTTGCTCCGCAAGTTATTAAGCCATTTAACTTATCAGAAAGTTTAGAATCTTGTTTTAAATATTTGATTAGATTTTCATCCAAAAATGCTAACAAGCTTTCTTCTTTAAGCTCGGTTACTAACCAGATAAAAGGATAGTGGTTTTCTTCTTCAAAAAAGAAACGGCGAACGCTTTCATTTTTAAGTATAATGGTCTGATTTTGCTTAGGCATATTTACAATAATATCTTTTACCATCTTGCCATCTAGTTTTAATAAATCACTAATGTATTCTTCGTTGATTGTCCAGTCAGTATTTTCTTTCATGAAGTCTCCCCCTTTTTGGTTTTAAATTATAGCCATTATAACATAACTTTTTATAAAACCCAAATTCCTATAAAGAAGTGAAAAACGGTGAATTTCAAAAGTAAAATGTAAATTCATCAGAAAAATAAAAAGTGCAAGTTTTAGTTGATAAAATTTGTACTTTTTTCTTGGCATTTTTGAATAAAAGTGGTAATATAATTATGAAATTGATTAAATTATGACACGAAAAAGAGGTTTTGCAAAAAAACGTGCAAAACTAAATTGAGATTATCATATTGATATTTTGCTTGTTTGTTTAATTGTTTTTTTGGAAATTGATAATACTAGTTATAGGTATTATCTTTTTTGTTTTTAAATATAGAATTATTAAGAGTTAATTTATTATATGGAATTTGTTTATAACCTAATAATTCAAAAAATTCTTGATAAGTAAATAAATATTGTAAACTGAAGGCAGATTGGCCTTTAAATAAGT
>CALVJP010000018.1 GCA_944332215.1 uncultured Bacilli bacterium | reverse complement strand
AAACTACCAAAAAACTAGAACGTTTAAATTTAGTCATTGGCCTTGAAACTAAAAAAACGAATAAAAAAGCGAAAGCTATTAAAAATAGTACAACTTTTAAAACTAGCGAAGTTGCAATTCTATTAATTATTACTACTATTGTCAGCTTGATTATGGGAAGTGCAATCACTTATAAAACAGCAGGTTTTAGTCATGGGCAAAAAGTTGATGATGAACTTCAAGAATTTATTCAAAATTATGATTATATTATCGATAATTATAATGGTACTATTGATAAAGAAAAAATGCTGGATACTGCCCTTGAAGCTATGCTTGGTACATTAGACAAAAACTCCACATATTTAAAACAAGGGGAGAATGATAATTTTGATATTTATCTCGAAGGTAATTACAATGGCCTTGGAATTCAAATATATAACGATGAAGATAAGAACATTGTTGTTTATCAAGTTTTTGATAATAGTCCAGCGGCTAAGGCGGGCATGAAACCAGGAGCCATTATTACTAAACTTAATGGCAAAAGTGTTCAAGGACAAAGTACGGAAGAATTTGTTGCCGCAGTTAAAAAATATGCGGATCAAGAAATAAAACTTACTTATCTGCAAAATAATCAAGAAAATACGATGACCGTAAGCATGGATAAAATTGATTTAAAATCAGTTAGCTCAAAGCTTTATACTAAAGAAGGACAAAAGATTGGTTATCTTGCCGTGGGAATTTTTGCTAGTAATACTTATGAACAATTTAAAGAAGCTTTAACTAAACTTGAACAAAAAAACTTAGATTCCTTAATTATCGATTTAAGAGCTAATTCTGGAGGGTATCTTTCTACAGCTGAGGAGATGATTTCCCTTTTCCTTGATTCTAGCCATATTATTTACCAAATTAAACAAGATGATAAAATTACTAAATATTATTCTAAAGGTAAGGAAACTAAAAACTATAAAATCGTGATGCTAGTTGATAGCAATAGCGCTTCAGCTTCCGAAATTATGACCTCAGCTTTAAAAGAACAATATGGTGCCACTATTGTTGGTCAAAGAACTTATGGCAAGGGTAGTGTGCAAGAATTACAAACTTTAACTAATGGTGATAAATATAAACTAACCACTAAAAACTGGTTAACTTCAAAAGGCAAGTTAATTGATGGTAAGGGTCTTGAGCCTGATGTCGAAGTTGTTTTCGATCCAAAGTATTATGATGACCCCAAAGATGAAAATGATACACAATTACAAAAAGCACTTGAAGAAGCTCTTAAATAAAAGTTACTTGTTTGTAGCTTTTCTTTTTTGCAAAAAAAAGATATAATGGTTATAGGGCGTGATAAAATGAATAAATTAAATATTGGTGATCATTTGCAAATACAATGTTATAAACATGATGGTAAAATCCATCGTTGCTGGGATGAAGCCATCGTTTTAGATATTAAAAAGGATTATATTGTTTTTGGTAATGAGCGAACTTTAGTAACCGAAGCTCATGGTAATACTTGGCGGACTAAAGAACCAGCTGTAATGTATTTTTTTAAAGATAAATGGTATAACATTATTGTCCAATTAAAAAAAGAAGGCGTTACTTATTATTGTAATATTGCCACCCCCTTTATCATTGAAGAAGAAACCATTAAATATATTGATTACGATTTAGATTTACGGATCTTTCCTAATGGTAGTTTCAAAATTCTCGATAAACAGGAATATAAATATCACAAAAAGAAAATGCATTATTCAGGCGCTTTAGACATAGTTATTAATGAGGCCCTTTCTGAACTTATTACAGACTATCAAAGTCACCTCTCTTATTTCGATAATAATCTTAATCTAGCTTATGGAGCCAAATATCAAAAAATAAAAAAAGAAAATAGTCATTTATAAAAACATATGTGCATATATTATTAAAGAAGAGTAAAGTGAGAAAAAAATCAAAAAGTTATTGACTTTACTCTTTGTATTTGGTATAGTTGATATGCATTTGAGAGAGATTTAGCGACAAATCAAAAAAAATTAATTTTTTGAAAAAAATCTATTGACTTATGCCAAACCATCTGGTATATTAGACGAGTACTTTTGAGAGGAATGACATATTTTGTCGGCCCATGTCAAGAAATTTCAAAAAAATGAAAAAACCTCTTGACTTCAAATGTTACATTTGATATATTAGAATTACCGCTGGCCTATTATGGTCAAACGGTGAATGATCTTTGAAAACTGAGCAAAATGTCAATTCAAATTAGTTAGGACAAATGTTCAAGAAAATTCAAAACAATTATGTTTATTTTTTTTGGAGAGTTTGATCCTGGCTCAGGATGAACGCTGGCGGCATGCCTAAGACATGCAAGTCGTACGAAGTGGCCCATTGAAGTTTGAGTGCTTGCACGATTTCTGATTTGGATTTTCCACTTAGTGGCAGACGGGTGAGTAACACGTGGGTAACCTACCCCAGGGACTGGGATAACTATTGGAAACGATGGCTAATACCGGATGATTCATGGATAGATAACTATCTATGCTAAAAGGAGCTTCGGCTTCACCTTGGGATGGGCTTGCGTTGTATTAGCTAGTTGGTGGGGTAATGGCCTACCAAGGCAACGATGCATATCCGAACTGAGAGGTTGATCGGACACATTGGGACTGAGACACGGCCCAAACTCCTACGGGAGGCAGCAGTTAGGAATATTCGTCAATGG
>CALVJP010000017.1 GCA_944332215.1 uncultured Bacilli bacterium | reverse complement strand
GCTTCAAAAACTGTTAATATTACAGTTAAAGGAGCCTCTGAACCAGTTATTATAGCTAGTGATAAAGAGGTTTCCCAATATACCAGCTTTGACCCAATGGAGGGTGTAAAAGCCACTGATGCCACCGACGGGGATATTACAAATAAGGTCACTTATACAGGAACAGTCGATATTGATACTAAAGGCGAATATAAGATAACTTATTCCGTGACAAATAACAGCGGTAAAACAGCCGTCAAAACTATTACGGTAAAAGTTGTGGCCAATGAAAAACCTGAAATTAATGCGACTGATAAGACAATTTATTTAAATAGTGATTTTGATCCAAAAGAGGGCGTTACAGCCCAAGACAAAGAAGATGGCGATTTAACTAGTAAACTTGAAATAACTAAAAATGAAGTTAAAACTGATACGATAGGTGACTATAAAGTTGAATATTCAGTTACCGATAATGCTGGTCAAACGACTACTAAGGAAATAACCATAACAGTAACCGAGAAAGTATTGCAAAAAGTTAACGGTACGATGTATTTGGATTATATTAAAGAAGTTGATAATCAATTACAACTAAAAGGGTATAATACGATTGAGGGAATTAATAACAATTTAGATACCGATATTACTTATAGTATCACTTTTAAAAACGTCGAAACCGGCCAAACTTATGAACAAGATGCAATTAGAATTGAAGATAAAACCGAAATGACCAGGCCAATTCCGTCCTTAGATGGTAAAGATTATACCTATTCTTGGTTTAAAATCGATATTGATTTATCTAAGTTACCTCAAGGTAATTACTTTATGACAGTGACGGCTAAAAATAGTGATTATTATTCCGCTAATACAATCAGTAATAAGTTAAATAAAACCCAAGATACTAGCTATGCTGGGCTTAAATACGTAATTACTAGAAATAACTATAATTATGAGGATAGTCCGGTAGAATTAATTATCAGGGATGAGCAATTAGCCCCTAAAGAAGCCTCTTCATATTATAATCAATATGATATTTATCGCATTTTTGAATTTACAGCTGATAATAAATTACATTTGCGTGGTTTATCTTATTCTTATGGTGCTAATTTGGCGGGCGATGTAACGGTTGAACGAAAACTAATTTTTGAAAATAAAAAGACTTTTGAAACATACACAAAAGATTTAGGCAGTGTGACAGATGGAAATTATCAAGCGGCATTACCAGAAAATGATGGTTTGGATAAAACGCGGGCTTGGTATGATAAAAATATTGATTTATCCGATATTCCAGCAGGCGATTATATTATTTATATTACTACAAAATCTAATATTGTTGATATTGCCGAGTTTACCGAAAAAAACAACCGTTCACTAGCTGATGTTAAAGCAACGATTAATGGTAAAGAATATAGTTTTAAAATTAATTTTGATTATGGAAACAGAATTGAAATGTCGGTAAAATAGTCTAAAGCAACTCTTTTAAAAAGGAGTTGTTTTAGATTGCTTTATTTTCTAAATTAGATGATTATATAGGTTTAACTAAGGCATTAGAAAAACTTACCGTATGGTAAGTTTGCTAAATTTTAATTAACCAACAATAGTAACTGAAACAGAACTACAATTATTATATTGCCCGCCATCACTAATTGAGGCTTTACAAATTGTGCCATTTGCTTTATTTCCATTAGAACAAGCATCTGTACGATTAAAAGACCATGATTTAACGTAAGGATTTTGATTTTTCAGCATCGCTACGGTTTGCTCATAAGTTGATCCGGGAGCCCAATAAAAGGTATAGGTATTGGTTATTTGACAACTAGTGTTGCTACTAGAACTTCCTGAGCTAGAAGAATTACTCGAACTATTGGAATTATTATTCCCACTATTTGATGAATTATTTTTATTGGTAGAAGTATTTTTAGTTTTCGTAGCAATTACAATTTGAATATTATCTCCTTCAGCTATTTGCATCCCCGCTTTTATGCTTTGACTAATAGCATTACCTTCTTTGACAGAAGTCGAGTATGAAGTCGTAAAGGAACAATTAATATTTAAACTATCACATTGTTTTTGAATTTCACTTTTTGATTTACCGGTAAAATTAGGAACCTCAACAGCTTTACCTTTAGAAACATAAACAATTATAGTATCCTTAGGATCAATAGTTTTACCAGGGTTAACTGAGAATTTAATAATTTCATCTTTTTTTAAATCATCATTAAATTCTTCCTTAATTTCATATTTGATTTCATACTTATTGGCCCAAGCTTTAAAAGCTGCTAAATCATTAAAGGTTGGTAATTTTAGTTTGCCTTTAGAGACGACAATGCCTACGGTGGTTTCTTCTTCGATAATGTCGCCTTTTTTGTAAGTAGCTTCAATTACTCGGCCACTTTTAATATCGTTATCATATTTATCGGAATATTTTATTTTGAGATTGTTGTTAATAATCCATTTGGTAACTTCACTCATTTTCATATTTTTTAATTCAGGAACAATGATTTCTTTACCTTTTGAAATGGTTAAGGTTATTTTGTCATCAGGCTTAACTGTGGTTTTCTCTTTTGGCTCGCTACTAATAACATTGCCTTTGGCTACCGTATCAGAGAATTCATATTTTAATTCAAAATCAATCCCATGACGTTTTAAATACAAAGTGGCCTTAAAGACCGTCATGTTTTTTAAATTTTTAAGACTGATAGGTGTTAAATTGGCTTTGTCGCCTAAAGAAACGGTAAAAGTAATGGCTTCATTTCTTGTAATATTGCCACTTTTATTTTGAGATGTAACTATGTCTTTTTTTGTTTCTTTATTTTCTTCATAATTAACTGTGACATTGTTTAAAAAGTTTTCATCAATAACTTTAACAACTTCATCAATGTCCCAGCCCGTCATGTCACTGATGATAACTTCTTTATTGTAATCTGGACCATTAGAAACTGCGAAAGAAGCATTATCAATATTTTTTGTTAAAGTCTCCGCTTTGGGATTTTGGCTGATGATTTTGTATTTTTCAATGTTATCGCTGTATTCAAAAACTTGATCGTATTTGATATTATTGGCTTCAGCCCATTTTATAGCTTCGGTTATAGTGGTGTCGTTAAAATCGGGAATCGCACTTTGCTTTGGCAATTTAATAAGCCCAAGTAAATGTAAAACGTTGAAAACCATTAAAACGATAAGAAGCAAGGCGGTAAAAATAACACCCATTCTTTTGTGCTTATTATAAGCTCTTCTAAAGGTTATTACTAAGCCTATGGTAATTAAGCAAATTAGGCTAGCATTTATAATCTGATATATTTGATTAACTCGGTTAAAAGAATCATAAATAGCAAATGCTAAAAAAGCCAAGGCAATTATAATAGTTAAAGCTAAAAAAATATGTGTACCGATAATCTTTTTAGGTTTCTTTTCGTAAACATTTTGTTTAGCAATATTTGGATTATTATCATTATCTTTTGATAATTTTGACTTAGGTTTATCGTCAAAAATAATGCTTTTTAATTCTTGCCTTTTGTCCTCCAATTCAATTTCCTTCTTTCTTTTTAATTCAGCTTGCTCTTCTTCTAGTTTATGTCTAGTAAGGCGACTTTTAATGTTATCAGTATTTTCCTTTTTAAATTCATTTTCCATACACTTCACCTATAATAATTATACCGAAGTTTAATGATGATTAATAGTTTTAAAAATAATTAAAAGAAGAATTTTACTATATTTGACATATTTGTAATTTTAATTTGCTTTTTGTATAAAAATTCAATATATCAGGATTGGAATTATATTCTATCTTTATTTTGAAAAAAATTATATATAATAATAATGTAGTCTGTTAATATATAGGAGATGATTAAGTGTTTTTTAAAAATTTCAAAAAAACATGCATCACACTTCTTTTAACATTCTTTATTATTCCCATAAATGCTTTAGCATATTCTGAGAGAATAATAGCCGGTGGCGAAAATATCGGAATTACTTTAAACTCATCTGGTGTATTAATTGTTGGAGTTTATAAAGTAAATGATACTTCACCAGCTACTGAGGCTGGACTAAAATCTGGGGACATTATAACTACTATAAATAAAGAAGAAGTAGATACCATTGAGGATATGGCTGAAAAAATTAATGCTGCTGGCTCTCAAGAGGTAGCCGTTGGCTATCTACGTGATGGCAAAAACCGAACAGCTACTTTAAAATTATATAAAGATGATAATGATGTTTATAAAACAGGACTTTATGTTAAAGATAGCGTGACAGGTATCGGGACTTTAACTTTTATTGACCCAGAAACTAAAATTTTTGGAGCTTTGGGACACGAAATTCAAGAACAGACAACCGGTAAAATTTTAGAAATTAAAGATGGTAAAATTTTTGATTCAACAGTAACCGGAGTAATTCCAAGCTCGGATGGTACACCCGGAGAAAAGAAAGCTGAGTATGATGTAACTAAAACCACGGGGGATGTGTCTTCTAATACTACGCAAGGGGTATTTGGTAAATATACTAGTGAATTACCAAACGAAGATACGTATAACGTGGCTGAGCCGTCAGAGATAAAACTGGGAAAAGCTAAAATTAAAACCGTATTAAATGGAACAGAAATAAAAGAATACGAAATAAATATTACGAAGATCAACAAAGATGAACAAAAAAATAAAAACTTTGTTTTTGAAATTACCGATAAAGAACTTTTAGATAAAACAAATGGGGTTATCCAGGGCATGAGTGGCTCCCCAATAATTCAGGGAGATAATATTGTTGGAGCTGTAACGCATGTTGTGGTCGATAATCCGCATAAAGGCTATGGGATATTTATAACTAACATGTTAGAAGAGGCGGAAAAATAGGAATTTATTTCCTATTTTTTGAATTAAGTTAATTATTGGTATACTTGACTTTGATAATGGTGATAAGTATAATTAAAATAATCGATAGCCCTGTAATTTTATATTGAAAGTTTATATATTAAAATTGGGTTTGTTTTCTGGGAATTTGAATATACTAGAAAAATTATAATATTCATTTGCGGAGGTGCTTAAGTGACTAAATTAAAAAAAGCAATTATTGCCTTTTGTCTTATTTGTTTTGCCTTAACTTTTGCTGGACATTTTTTCGAGATGCCAATTATCAGTTTTTTAATTGTTGGTCTATTGGCCTTGGGAGCTTATAAATTTAATCCTCCAAAATTTGGTGTTATTTTATTTACTGTGGCTTTTTTGCTACGCATTTTAGTTGTTGTTTTTATTGAGCCTCCCATAATTAGTGATTATGCGGTTATTTATGATACAGCTAGAGAAATATTAAATGGAAACCTCAATGCAGCTTCTTCTCAATATATGCTAACATGGGGCTATCAAATGGGATATACTTTATTTATTACAATGTTGTTAGCTATTATTGATAATGTTTTATTTGTTAAAATAATAAATTGTTTATTTACAGCTTTGATAGTATTATTCATATATTTGATAGTTAAGGAACTTACTAATCCAAAAGTTGCAAGAGTTTTAAGTGTAATTTATATGGTTTTTCCATTTCCACTGCTTTTTAACACAATTTTAAGTAATATGCATATAGCGTCTTTTATGTTTTTATTAGCAATTTATATTCTGATTAGCCAGAAAACCAAAGATATGAATAGAATATTAAAATTTATATTGATTGGTGGTTGCTTAGCAGTTGGCAATATTATAAGACCTGAGGCTATTGTGTTCAATTTTGCTATTTTAATTTATTTGTTTTTAACAGCTAAAAAAGGCCAGTTTAAAAATGCAATAGTGAGTTTCTTAATTATGTTTATTACTTACTCGGTCTTTACTTACTCGGCATCATTTGTGGCTATGAAGTCTGGTGTTAGTCCTAGCGGATTTGAGAATAAAGCACCACTTTGGAAATTTGCCGTGGGTTTTAATTTAGAAACTAAAGGTAGTTACAACGATAAACTTGCTAAAGAATTTTTCGAGGTAGATGAACAACGTCAAAAAGAAATTACTTATGAAAATGTTTTTGGCTCCTTATATCAAGTGCCAGCTCTTTTCTTGCATAAAGCCCAAAACTTTTGGCTAGGTAGTGATTTACATTGGGTGACTGATTATATGGAAGATAAGAATCTTAATTTAAGTGGAATTAAAATACCTTTAAATATTTTCACAACTATTTGGGATTCGTTAAATAAGCTTATCATATACCTAATATTTATTTTAACTTTTATTTCTATTGTTGTTAAAAGACACAAAATTGATAATCGGCAGTTATTAATTTTGTTAGTTTTATTGACATACTTTGGCGTTTATCTTCTCATTGAATGTACTCCTAAATATGCTTATACGGCTCATATCTTTCTATTTTTAATGTCATCCTATGCCTTAGAGTATATTTTACCAAAACTTCAAGCATTAAAAAATACAAAACTTAAACCAAAATATGCCAAAGATGACATTGCTGATTTTCAAGATAAATAGTAAGTTTCCAATGATTTTAAAAATATTAATTTTAGTTAGTATTCATAAAAAAATAATTATGGTTTGACAAGCAATTATACTTGCTTGTTTTTTAAATGTTAAAATGATATAATATTGAAGAAATACAGTAGGATATTTCTAATTGAAAGTGAGGTATTTTATGAATTATGATTTTATAGTAGTCGGATGTGGATTTGCCGGGGCTACTATTGCAGAGAGATTAGCTAATGAATTAGATCAAAAAGTACTAATTATTGATAAAAGAAATACTATTGGTGGTAATATGTATGACTATATTAATGAAGAAGGTATTGTGATTCATGAATATGGACCACATTTATTCCATACTAATGATGAAAATGTATATAATTATTTACAAAAATTTGGTAAATGGTTTAAATATGAACATCGGGTACTTGGAAAAATTAAAGACAAATTGGTCCCAATCCCGTTTAATTTAACTTCTATTAAAGCGTGTTTTTCTGCCGAACAAAGTCAGAAATTAATTGATGTTTTAATAACTAAATTTGGAAAAGATAAAAAAATTCCGATTTTAGAATTGCGAAAATATGGTGATGTTGATACCGATAAACTTGCTGATTTTGTGTATGAAAATGTATTTTTATATTACACGATGAAACAATGGGGCAAAAAACCCGATGAAATTGATGAGAGTGTTACAGCTAGAGTGCCAGTTTATACCTCATTAGATGATAGATATTTTCAAGATAAATATCAGTATATGCCAGAAGGCGGTTATACCAAAATTTTTGAAGAAATGCTAAAAAGTAAAAATATTGAATTAAAATTAGGCGTAGCAGCTTCCGAAATTTTAACCTTTAAAGATAAAATATATGTTAATGGTGATGAATTTAAAGGCAGGGTTATTTATACAGGCGCTTTAGACGAATTATTTGATTACGAATATGGTGCTTTGCCGTATCGTACTTTAAGATTTGAATTTGAAAATATAAATCAAAAGTTTTATCAACCAGTTGGGACAGTAAATTATCCAACTCAAGAAGATAAATTTACACGTATAACAGAATTTAAACACATGACAATTACCAATGGAGAAGAAATTGATTCTACAGTTATAATGCGTGAGTATCCAATGGCATATGATCATGATAGTAAGCAAGTACCTTATTATCCGATCAATAATGAAACAAATGATAGTTTATATAAAAAATATTTAGACAAAAGTAAAAAATACGATAATTTATATTTAGTTGGACGATTAGCTCAATATAAATATTATAATATGGATTTAGTAATAGCTGAAGCTTTAAAACTATATGAAACAATAAAAGGAGAGATATAATGGCCAAAGTTAGTATTATTGTTCCAATATATAACGTGGAGGAATATTTACCAAAATGTTTAGATAGATTAATTAGTCAAACTATTAAAGACATTGAAATTTTGGATATTAGTGATGGCTCACCAGATAATAGCTTGGATATTATTAAAAAATATGCTGAAAAAGATAACCGTATAAAATGCATCGAAAAAGAAAATGGTGGTTATGGCTCAGTATTAAAATATGCTATTTCTAATATTTCATCAGAATATTTTCTGATCTGTGACCCAGATGATTGGCTTGCTCCAGAGGCTATTGAAAAATTATATAATATAGCAAGTGAGAAGCAAGTTGATTTGGTAGTTGGGGCTAAAAATTTAGTTTATAGTGATAATGAAGAAATTGTTTATGATGCTTCTAAAAATAAAAATGTTAATTTAAAAATAAATGCTTTGACCGTTTATAATAAAGAAAATGGAGTAGAAAAAGCTTTGTTTTTAACACCATCCCCGCATTCTAAACTTTATAAAACCACTTTAGCCAAAGATATAGAATTTCCTCATAAAGTGAGTTTTACTGATTTTCTATTATATACAGTGTTTTTAACCAAGTGCCAAAGTTTTGTTTACACAGATGAGGCCTTGTCTTATTATTTGGTGGATAGGCCAGGTAATACTATGACGGATGTTAAGCCTAAAGTTTTTGATTATCATGCTACAGTCTTTAAATCAACCATGGAACAAATTGAAAATTGCCAGGTTAAATATATGTATAGCCATATGATTGATCATTTAAGATATATTTTAAAAGAATATAAGTATATGCCAGATGTTATTGCTAAAAAAGATAAAAAAGATCAGATTTACCAGCTTGTGAAATTGTGCCAAAAACATCGCGTAGCAATTAATCGAGAAAGTGCAATATTTCCATCAAGGGTAGCTTTGTATAATAAATTAATGTTGAATCCGATAATCGGAAAAATATTCTTTAATAGGTTTGTTCGATGAAGAAAAATAAAGTTGCCGTTAATTATTTATATAATGTTGCTTATCAAGTTTTAACATTTTTAACACCACTAATTACAACTCCTTATTTAGCTAGGCATTTTGGCTCTGAGAGTTTAGGAATATATAACTATACCTATTCTATAATCTATTGGTTTATTTTGTTTGGAATGTTAGGCTTAGGTATTTATGGGAATAGACAAATTGCGAAAGTTAGTGATGACCGGCAGGCCAGGTCACGTACTTTTTCCGAAATTTTTACACTCCAAGTCATTAATGTATTATTTTCAGCATTATTATTTTATTTAGTGCTTAGATTTACTGGTGGGCAGTATCATGATATTTTTGTGTTACAAGGCTTAATGATTTTAGCTTCTTTATTTGATATTTCTTGGTTTTTTAATGGCGTTGAAAATTTCAAACGAATAACGCTTAGAAATTTTGTGGTGAAAATTGCAACCATTATTTTAATATTTTTAATTATTAAAAATCCAGATCAAATCATTGATTATGTATGGATAAATATCGGCATGACTTTTTTTAGCAATTTAGTAATGTGGTTTAAAATAGGCGAGTATCTTGATTTTGTAAAAGTTAAAATAAAAGATGCTTTCAAGCACTATAAAAAGACTTTTGTACTATTTTTACCGCAAATTGCCACATCAGTATACAGCATTTTTACCCAAACAATGATAGGGGCTTTATATTCTAACATTGGGGACGTGGCCTTTTATAATCAAGCTTATAAATTTATTACCATGTGCTTGACTATCACGACAACCATTGGGGTGGTTATGCTCCCGCGGATTGTTCATTCTAAAGCTCAAGAAGGAGAAAAAAAAGTTAAAGAATTGACAAACAAAACTTTCAAAATAGCTTTATTTTTGGCTTTACCATTAGCCTTTGGCGTGGCCGCTATATCAGTTTATTTTATACCATGGTTTTTAACAAATGAATTTAGAACCGTGGGATATTTACTTAGCATTATGGCGGTTGTAATTGTATTTATCTCATTAACTAATGTCATGGGCACTCAATATTTGCTATCTTTGGATCGTGATAAAGAATATACAATTTCTGTTGTTTGTGGATGTATAATTAATGTTATATGTAATTTAGGCTTAATTATGTATTTAGGGGCAATTGGGGCGGCCATATCAACAGTTATTACGGAATTTTTGGTGTTTTTAATTCAATATTTTATGGTTCGCAAAACATTTGATTTCAGTGGAGTATTAGCAAAATTCAAGCGTTATTTTTTAGCCGCTTTGATAATGGGCGTAATTATATTTATAATTGGTTATTATCTTGGCGCGGGAATAGTGACAAATATTATTCAACTAATTGTGGGTATCGCCGTTTACTTTACAATATTATTTATATTTAAAGATGACTTGTTAAAATTCTTGATAGATAAAATAAGACAAATGATTCAGATTAAAATCCATTAGGAGGCAATTATGAAAATATTATTTTTACAGCTTTGGTATGATTTATATGGTGGCTTAGAAGCAGTTAATGATACTTTGGCCAAACAATTTACTATGGATGGCTATGAGACAACTATATTATGTCTTTGGAAAAAAGGAAAAGGGGAGTATATTCCTGCTAAAACATATCAAAAAAAATGGATTGGTGATGAACCTATAAGAGCTTCCTATAAGCAACTTATCAGGGATTTATTACATTTACATTTTAAAGTTGTATATAATGGAATAAAAAAAAGCTTAAAATGTTATAGATTAAAACGTCAGCATAAAAAAGTATTTAAAGAAGAAATTATAAAAAATAATCCAGATTTTATTATTGTTAGCAATCCAGATTTAATAGAATTGGTGCCTAAGCATATGCTTTCTAAAACGGTTATTCATATGCACTCAGGTTTAAAATTTTATTATGACAATATCAAAACTACAAAATTAATTCAAAAATATAATGATAAAGTAAACAAAATCATTTTTCTTTCACCCAAGAGTATGGAAGCCGCGAAACAACTTGGGTTAACCAATAGTACTTATATGTATAATCCTGTAAAAATAAAAACTTTAGATAAAAGCTCTTTAAGACAAAAAAATATTGTTTTTCTTGGGCGCATTGCCCCAGAAAAAAGAATAGATATATTAATAAATATTTTTGAACAAAGTGGTCTGGCTAATAACGACTGGCATTTAAAGATATATGGTACTGGCAATATTGAAAATAATCTTAAAACGAAGAACGTCGAATTTATGGGGGGAACAGATGACGTGGCCTCGGCCTTAAAAACCGGGAGTATTTTTTGTTTAACTTCAGAATACGAAGGATTTCCGATGGTAATTTTAGAAGCTTACGAATGCGGGGTCCCAGTAATTGTTTTTGATTATGGTGTGTCGGCATCAGAACTCGTTGTTAATGGAAAAACTGGTTATATTATTCCGATGAATGATATAGAGGCCTATATTTCGCATCTGCAATATTTGTGTGAAAATGCCGAGGTAAGATTCTCGATGGCGGAAAAAGCAAAATCTTTTGTCCAACAATATTATCCCGAGGTTGTTGTTAAAAGATGGTATAAGTTATTTAGAGGTGAATTATGAAAGTAAGTATCATTGTTCCAGTTTATAATGTTGAAGTCCATTTAAGAAAATCATTAGACAGTTTAATTAACCAAAATTTTACGGATTACGAAATCATTTTGATCAATGATGGTAGTACCGATAATTCACCAGTGATTTTAGAAGAGTATGCAAAAAAATATCCTGAAAAAATTTTAGTTTATCATGAAAAAAACAGTGGTCAAGCTGTGGCTCGTAATTTAGGCCTTTCTAAAGCCAGAGGCGATTATATCATGTTTGTTGATAGTGATGATTATATTGACAAAAACACTTTGAAAGTAACTTATGATAAAGCCCAAGAAACCATGGCGGATATTGTATGTTTTGGAATTTATTTGGTGTATGATAATGAAATCAAAACAAAAGAATTTCATAAATTAAAAATAGCGGATGATGTTCGTCGTTATATTTTAACCAATGATGGTCCTTGTAATAAATTAATAAAAACCGAATTAATTAAAAAAAATAATTTATATTTTCCAAAACTTAGAGCATATGAAGATATTGCGGTTGTTCCTGCTTATGGAATATTTGCCAAAAAAATTGTTTGGGTGGATGAATGTTTTTATTATTATTTAATGCGTACAGGTTCAACCATGAAACAAACTGTATATTCCGATAAATTACTGGAAATTTTTGCTTCAATGCAAAATCTGGTAAATATTTTTATAGAAAATGGTTGGTTTAAACAATATTATTATGAATTAGAGTTTTTGCTTATTCACCACTTGTTACACGGGGCCGGCTTAAGATTTATTAAATTTGATAATTATGAGGATAATTTAGACAAAATTATTAAAATGATTAAGCATACATTCCCTAAGTGGTCAAAGAATATTTATTATAAAAAGCAGACCCTTAAATATAGAATTATATGTCAATTATTGTTTAAAAAACAAATTAAATTGTTAGCATTTTTGAGAAAGAGTAGGTGATAAAGTGAAAAGGATTTTATTTGTCGTTCCTGATCGAAAAATGGGGGGAGTTTCGATCTTGTTAGAAGATTTACTTAATTATTTACCTATGAATAAGTATAAAATTGATCTACTCATTTTAAACAATGATGGTGATAGGATTGCAGGCTATGTAAATAAGCAAGTTAATATAATTTATGGTAATACTTTTTTTAAAGCCATTGATACCCCAATTAGCTATTTCAAACATCATTTTGATTTAAGATTATTATTTTCCAAACTTCGATTGATGTTTCTGCTTAAAACTGGTTTAATTAAAAAAAAATTAGTTAAAGAAAGAAAAAAAATTTTGTCTGAAAATTATGATATAGAAGTTGCTTTTAAAGATGGTTTTTGTGCAATTTTTACAGCGGTGTCAAAAACCCCTAAAAAAATACATTGGATTCATTCAAGCTATGGGGCTAATGATCCTACGAGAAGATATCGAAAAACATTTCAAAAGAACATTTATGATAAATTTGATAAAATCATCGCGGTTTCTAAAAAAACGGCATTTGGTTTTAATAAGCATTATGGTATGCAATCAAAAACAATTGTTGTTAAAAACCTTATTGACGATAGAAAAGTTAAATTAAAAGGAAAAAAAGCCGAAAAACTTTCGGATAAAAAATTTAATTTTATTTCAGTTGGGCGCTTAGTTAGCCAAAAAGGTTATGATCGACTTTTAAAAGTAATTGCCAGACTTAAAAATGAAAATTTATTTAACGATAGTTTCCTAACAATTGTTGGAGATGGGCCTTTAAAAGATCATTTGGACGAATTAAAAAAATCTTTAAATTTAGATTGTGTTAAATTCGCCGGCAAGCAAGCTAATCCATATAAATTTGTAGCGGGAGCTGATATGTATATTTCAGCAGCTAGATTTGAACCTTTTGGCCTAGTTATGGTAGAATCTCTTATTTTACATGTTCCAGTGCTCGCTGTTGAGACAGAAGCTACTTCAGTTATAATTAAAAATAATGTCAATGGCTTAATTGTCGATAATAGCGAGGAAGGCTTATATTTAGGCCTTAAAAAGATATTATGTCAAAAACACTGTTTAGAAGAATTAAAGCAACAAGCCTTGCATTATGATTATGCCCCGGTTAATAACGAAGTGATTAAAACAATTATGAAAATTTTTGATGAAGAGGGATTATATGAACAAAGCTAAAATTAGTGTTATTATTCCAATGTATAATGTAGAAGAATTTTTAAACGAATGTTTAGATTCAGTAGTTAATCAGGACTATGGTCTTGAAAATATGGAAGTAATTTTAATTGATGATGGCTCTACTGATCAAACCATGAGTATTGCTAAAGCTTATGCTAAAAAGTATGGCTTTATTTTACTTCAAAATGCAGAAAATAGCGGACAAGCTATTTCGCGAAACCGGGGTATTAAAAAGGCCACAGGTCTTTATACCGTCTTTTTAGACAGTGATGATATGTTATATTCTAATGCTTTATCGCATTTATATCAAGAAGCAATGAAAACAGAAGCAGAATTAGTAATGGCTCGCTTAAATTCTTTTGATAGCAAAGGGAAATATGGATATTATTCTGATAAGTATATAAACGAACATAAGGTCACTAATATTTTTGAGAGTCATAATTTGATGAATTGTATTTCCATTTGTAGTAAAATTTATAAAACAGAGTCCATTAAAAATGTAACCTTTCTACCAAACACGTTTCATGAGGATAACTCATTTACTCTTTTAGTTTTATTTAAAAGTCCTAAAATTGCTATTTTACCTGAATATTTATATTATAGGCGTCTTAGAGAAGGCGAGAATAAATCGACAATGCAAAAACTTGATTATAAAACTTTTGAGGATTTAATTTTGAATTATAAAGAAGTTTTAAAGAATATCAAAGTACAAGAAAATATTAGTTTTTTATATAAACACATAGTAAAAAAATTAAATAATTATTTGCTGACTAAAGTAAAAAAAGAATATTATAAAAAGGGAAAGCAGGAAATAAAAGCTTTAATAGATGATTTTAAAATTAATAAAAAAGCGAAATTGTCACTTAAATTTTATAATTGTGTTTATTATATCGGTGGTCAAATATTTATTAAGTTGAAAAGATAGCTTTTAATTTATTTTGGCATTTACTTATTTTAAATTTTAGGATATAATGTTTACGATACAAGGCGGTGTTTCACCATGAAAAAAAATAAAAAAGTAATATTTATATGTAGTGTTGGTGGACATTTGACTCAAATGCTCCAATTAAAAAACATTTTTACAGATTATGATTATTTGCTGGTAACTGAGAAAACTGATGTGACTAAGGATTTAAAAGATGTATATAACGTGCGATTTTTTAAATATTGCAATGGTAGTAATTTTATCAAATATTTTTTTATCAATGTTATTAATGCTTTTAAGGCTATTTTTACATTTTGCCGTTTTAGACCAGATGTCATAGTAAGTACAGGGGCTAATACAGCGGTACCAATGTGTTATTTAGGAAGAATTTTCGGTAAAAAAGTAATTTTTATCGAAAGCTTTGCTAAAAGTAGAGGAAAAACTCTATCAGGTAAATTGGTATATCCCATAGCAACGATTTTTGTCGTTCAGTGGGAATCAATGTTAGAATATTATCCAAAAGCACAATATTGGGGAGGCATTTATTAATGATTTTAGTTACTTTAGGAACTCAAAGCCAAAAGTTTTATCGCTTATTAGAAGCGGTTGATAATTTAAATACAACCGAAGAAATAATTGCTCAGGCTGGAGGCTCTGCTGATTATAAAAGCGTCAAAATTAAAATTTTTGATTTTATTAATTATGATAAAATGAATGAATATATTGCCAAAGCAAATTTAATCATTACCCATGGAGGAACTGGCTCAATTATTATGCCCTTGCAACACGGAAAAAAAGTTATTGCAGCACCAAGGTTAGCCAAATATAATGAACATATGAATGACCATCAAACCGAAATTACACATGTATTTAAGGAAGAGGGCTATATTTTAGAATACAATGATGATGATGATTTACAAAAGTTATATGAACAATCTAAAAATTTCAAACCAAAAAAATATGTAAGTAATACTCAAAATTTTATCAAAAAGTTAAAAGAAGCAATTGATAGCTAAAAATCTATAAAGAAAAATTATTATTAGATATTAGGAAGGACGCGTGGTATAAATGCTTGATAAATTAAAAGACGACCGATTTATAAAAAAAATATTACTTATATTTTTGGCTATTCAGCCTTTTTTAGACTGTTATTTACTTTATTCAGAAGCTGTAACCAGTTTTTTCCATTTTTCACCGACAACGATTATAAGATTTCTAATTATTGGATTAATATTTGTTTTAGTTTTTTGGAATAAAAATAACGCTAAAACACGTAAACCACTAATCATATATGGAGGCATAATATTTATATATATAGTTTTACATCATTTAACGGTATCTGATTATAATATTGATGCTTTTCCTTCATTTGTGTATTCTTTTACGGCTGAGATGTTTTATATGTTGCGGATGATATTGCCATTAATTGTTATTTATATTACTTATACTTTAAAGGTTACTAAAAAAGAATTTCTTCAGTTATTTTTAATAGTAACATTTATTTCTTCTTTAATAATTGTTGGTACGAATTTATTAGGTGTAGCTTTAACATCATATGGAGGCAATAATAAAATTAGTGGCAATATTTTCTCGTGGTTTATGAGTGATAAGCCCGGTCCGCGAGAATTAGCTTCTAAAGGTTGGTTTAATTCAGCTAATCAAATTAGTGGTTTATTTGCGATGTTATTACCAATCGTAATCTATGCGGCTTTAGATAAATTCAATTGGAAGAGAGCCACTATACTAATATTAACTATAATAGCTATGTTGATGCTTGGTACCCGAGTTTCTTCAATTGGCTGGGTGTTAATTTTAGTAGTAATGTTAATGATTTATTTATTTTTTAATATTATTTTGAAGCAATTTAAATTTCAAAAAAAGAATTTCTTTGGAACTTTAATTATTGGATGTCTTTGCGGACTTTTACTAATGTTCTCGCCACTAGTAAATACTAATAGTGGGGTGGATGAGGATGCTCTTGATGCATATTTGAAAGACAAGGAAATTGATTTAGAAAATATGTCGATTGAAGAATATTTGCCTTTCTTAGCTATTAATGAAGAATATTATAATGTGTTATATCCTTATACCGATCATCAAGAATTTTGGGAGTATGTAGCTCGTGATGTTCCATATTATAAACGTGGTGGTAATCGTAATGCTCAGACGTTAATTTCGGCGGACATTAATAATGAATTTGCCACCGCAGTAAGCCCAATTTTAGGACTTGGGTATAGCCGTTTTGAAAATGCTAAAATATATTTGGAAAAAGATTTTGTGGTCCATTATTATACAATTGGAATTGCTGGCATTATTTTATTTTTATTACCTTACTTGATTATTTTGTTATACAAGTTTTATCAAATGCTATTTGTAGATCGGAAGTTATTTAATTTTTATAATGTGATGTTACTCGCAGCTTTGACTTTACCACTGGGATGTTCTTTAGTAAGTGGTCATATTTTAGATGAACTTATTGTGTCGCTTTATATGGCTTTTATAGCTGGTTATATATTATGGCATATAAAACCTACACCGGAATCTTTCACAAAATAAAGATTCCTTTTTGTTTTGAATTATTGTACAATATAAAGAAATATGATAAAATGTACTTATAACTTAGTATATTAGAAAAGAGGTATTATATGAAAGTTGCAGTTGCTGGAACTGGATATGTTGGATTGGTCACGGGAGTTGCTTTAGCTCATATCGGGCACAATGTTACTTGCGTTGATGTTGATGAGCAGAAAATAAAAAAAATGCAATGCGGAATTAGCCCAATATACGAACAAGATTTAGAAAAACTTATGCATGAGAATCAAGAGCGTTTAATTTACACTACTGATTATAAAAATGCTTATAAAAATGCTGATGTGATTATAATTGGGGTAGGGACACCAGAAAGAAAAGACGGGTCTGCTAACTTGGATTATGTTTATACAGTATGTAATCAAATTGCTGAATCTTTGCAGCAAGATTGTGTCGTTGTGGTTAAATCAACAGTGCCGATAGGTACTAATGATGAAATTGAACAATTGCTTAGGGATAATAGTGCAAAGGGCATTAATATTTATGTGGCCAGTAATCCCGAATTTCTAGCCCAGGGCACCGCGGTGCATGACACCTTATATGCTTCGAGAATTGTTGTTGGTGTTGAAGATAAAAGGGCTGAAGAGATTATGCATACACTTTATAAGCCCTTGACACTAGAGCCATATAATGTACCTTATTTATCAACTTCCAGAAGAAGTGCAGAAATGATAAAATACGCTTCAAATGATTTTTTGGCCCTTAAAATTTCTTATATCAATGAAATTGCTAATTTATGTAAAAAACTTGGCGCGAATATTGAGGAAGTGGCCAAGGGGATGGGCTTAGACCCAAGAATAGGAAATAAATTTCTAAAAGCCGGAATTGGCTACGGGGGCTCTTGCTTTCCCAAGGATACTAAAGCTCTACATTGGCTTAGCACCTGTAATGGAACCGAATTATTAACAATTAAAGCTTGTATTGAGGTTAATAAAAAACAAAAACTAGTTTTGCTTAATGAGTTAATAAATGATTTACATTGCTTGGAAGGAAAGACAATAGCTGTTTTGGGCCTTACTTTTAAACCGGGAACGGATGATTTACGTGACGCGCCTTCCATTGATAATATTTCATTATTACTAGATATGGGAGCCAAAGTAAAAGCGTATGATCCGATTGGAATTGAAAATTTTAAAAATCATGTTCATTTCAAATTATCTAATGATGGCGTGAAAGGGACTATTGATTACTATGAAAGTATTGATGAAACGATAACTGATGCTGATGCTGTTTTAATCATGACCGAATGGCCAGAAATAGTTAATTATGAAATTGGTAACTATAAAAAACTGATGAAAGAACCCCGTGTTTATGATGGCCGTAATTGTTACCCTTTAGAGAATACTAAAGAAATTATTTATAGCTCAATTGGTAGATGAAAAATTATTGATATTCAATAATTTTTTATAATTAACAGTATATGTTTTAGCAATTATTGACTTGCCCTTAAGTTTATTATATAATTTGATTGCTGAATTTTTAAAAATAAAATTATGTTAGATATGAGGTAAAACATGATGAAAAAGCGAATTGACTGGATAGATATTACTAAAGGCGTGGCCATTATTTTAATGGTAATTGGCCACACCATTCCATATTCAAATTTTATGGTATGGATCTTTTCTTTTCATATGCCCCTTTTTATAATTCTATCAGGAATTACATATAAAATTCCCAAGGACAGGGCTGAGTTAAAGAAAAATTTTGGCAAATATTTAAAAAAATTATTTTTACCATATGCCCTTACTTTATTATTATGTACAATAATATTGGTGTTTAAAAATAACCATGTTTTTGACTTCATGACTTTTATAAAAGAAACTATTAAAAATTTTGTGTGGGGAAATGGTTGTGATTATCAATTTTTAGGCTTCAATTTTAAGGGCATAGGGGCTATATGGTTTTTAATCACGCTATTTTTTAGCAAATTAGCTTTTGATTATATTAATTATAAAATTAAACAAAAAAATAATAATGATTATTATTCGTTAATTTTATACAGTTTCTTGTTATTAATAGGAATTGAAATAGGCTTAAAAATTTGGTTGCCCCAAGGTTTTGATTTGGTTTTAGTATTTTTGTTTTACTTATATATAGGATATTTATTTAATCAAAAGTTTGATAGTTTAAAGACTAATAAAAATATTGTTTTCATTATCGCTTTTTCAATATGGACTATTTGTCTAGGATTAAATTTACATATAGAATTGGCGATGAGAGCTTACCCTGGCCTAATTGTATCCGTAATTGAATCTTTATGCGGCTCTTACTGCGTTATAGAAGGATGTAAGCTTTTAAGCCAAAATCCATTTTGGAAAAAATGGTTAAGCAAAATTGGGATGCTTTCTTTGAATATATTATGTATACATACGCTGGAATCAGTATTGATAGATTGGCTAACTTTAGAAATAAATATTTATTTATTAGCGTTTATTAGAGTCAGTATGGATATTCTTATTGCTCTCATATATGCTTATGTTAAGAATAAAATTAGAACCATTGGAATTAAACCAGTTTATAACAATTAAAACTTGGAGGTAAAGGATTATGCTAAAAAAATTATTTGGTTTCTTATTATTCGCGTTTGGTTTTTTATTTTGCTTAGACGATGTTTCTGCCCAAACGCTTTCTGACGGTGTATATAAAATTCGTAGTGCTGTAGCCAATGACAAAATGATTGATTTATATGGCGGTTTTACTACTAACAATACCAACATTCAACTTTGGCAAAATAATGAGGGTAGTAACCAAAAATGGATAGTAAAGCATTTAAGTCATGATTATTATACTATTGCGAGTTATCAAGATGAATCTATGGTTATGGATGTTCATGGCGCTTTAAAAAAACTCGGAACTAATGTGGAACTTTTTAAAGGAAATGGGGGAGATAATCAGCAATGGCTGATTAAATACGCTGGAGAGGGATATTATAATATAATTTCCAAATGTAATGGCTTGTTTTTAGATGTCTATGGTGGCTTAAATATAAATGGCGCGAATCTTCAAGTGTGGTCGGGAAATAATGGTGCCAATCAAAAATTTAAGTTTGTTCAAGTAATTGAAGGGTCTAAGACTATTGAGGATGGAACATATACAATTTCCTCGGGCTTAGACATTTCAAAGGTCATTGATGTAGCTCAGCATAATGCCATTAGTGGGGCCAATGTGGAACTTTACGAAAATAGCGATTTTTCTAGTCAAATTTGGAATGTGGAATATTTAAATAACGGTTATTATGCTTTAACTAGTTTTTCAAATTCTAGTTTATCTTTGGATGTTTATGGTGCTTATGCAATCCATGGGACAAATGTGCAATTATATAATCATCATGGGGGAGAAAGTCAGCAGTGGTTAATTAAAGAAGCTGGGGATGGATATTATAATATTGTTTCTAAATTAGACCATATGTATCTCGATGTGGCAGGTGGAGTTAGCACAAACGGGACTAATATTGAAATATTTCAATCAAATGATGGAGCCAATCAAAAATTTAAATTTAATAAAGTTGATTTTGCTACTCTTGAAGATGGATTATATACGATCAATAGTGCTTTAGATGAAAATATGGTACTTGGACTGGAAACAGAACTGGCGGTAGATGGAGCTAATGTTCAGCTAGAAAATTTTAATAATTCGGATTTGCAAAAGTGGTATGTTGAGTATTTAGGTCAAGGGTATTATAAAATAATTTCAGCCTCTAATTCTCATAAAGCCTTAGATGTGTATGGTAATTTTACCTCAGCAGGAACTAATGTTCAGTTGTTTGATTATCATAATGGTACTGGCCAGCAGTGGCTAATTAAAGAGGCGGGGAATGGATATTATAATATTGTTTCTAAAGCTAGTTTTTTACAACTTGATGTATATGGAGCCATAGCTGAAGAAGGCTCTAATATTCAGATTTGGACAAAAAATGATGGTGCTAATCAAAAATTCAAATTTGAAAGCACGACTTTAACCGGCGGGGCTTCAAAAATTATTGATGATGGGTATTATACAATTACAAGTGGTCTTGATTCTAATAAGGCGATAGATGTCTATGCCGGTATTAAAAAAGATGGGACTAATGTCCAACTATTTACTCTAACTAATGCTCTATGGCAAACTTGGTATTTAAAATATAGTGACGATGGGTATTATACAATTACTAGCTCAATGAATCCTAATATTGCTTTATCAGTTTATAATTCTTCCATGACTAGTGGAGCCAATGTTGAAATATCGAGATTTATTGATCAAGATAATCAAAAGTGGGCGATTAGAAAAAATGAGGATGGCTATTATACATTTATTTCTAAAGTTAATGGCTTAGCACTTGATGCTAGTAGCTTAGTTAACGGGGCTAATATTAGAACTTATACGCCCAACAATAGTAAAGCTCAACAATTCTTCTTGAATGCTGCCAATTACACTAAAAAATATACTGGAATAGATGTTTCAAAATATCAAGAAGATATTGACTGGGAAACACTAGCAGATAGTGATTTGGGCTTTGTCATTATCAGGGGAGGATATGGCGGTAACTGGACTAATCAAGATGATGAAAAGTTTGAGGCCAATGTCGCAGCGTGTGAAAAATATAATATCCCATATGGATTATATTTGTATTCTTATGCTACTGATATAGAAAATACAGACACTAGTGCCGTGGCCGAAGCGGAGCATATGTTAAGATTAATTGATAAAATTAAAGCCAATAATTATACTCCAACTTTGGGTACAAAAGTATTTTTGGATATGGAAGATAAAAGTACTAGCAATATCGGCAAGGATAAATTAACTCAAATAGCAGATAGATTCTGTTCAATAATTGAAAGTAAAGGTTATAGTTGTGGAATATATGCTAATAAAACGTGGCTACTTAATAATTTAAACGCTCCTGAGCTAGAACAAAAATACGATATTTGGCTAGCTGAATGGCCAAATAATAATACCATAACTTCATTTATGGATGCCAAAAATAGTATGCCCACTTATAATTTAACTCCATATAAATATTGGCAATTTACTTCTAATGGGACTATTAATGGTATTTCAGGACGTGTTGATTTGAATTTAGGATATGATATTTTTGATTAACATACATTTCTGATTTTGATTTTTTTACAATAAAGGGTGGCTAATATTTGAAAACCACCTTTTATAGTCTATATAATTAAATGTTTTATTTGGTATTTTAAAGTAAATATGGTATTATATTAAAGGTGACTTTTAATGATGTTAAAAATTTGTGAGGAAAATTTTTTGTTTTATATTAGTCATACAAAATACATGGATATTCTTTGTTATTTTGTGATTTTTTTGTGTATACTTTTATGTATTTTAATTCAAAATAAAACGGTTTTTAATACAAAAGGAAAATGGACAATTATCAAGAAAATTACGGTGGTGGTGGCTTCTTTAGCTTTCTTATTGTTTTTAGTCTTAGTCTTTGCATTAAGTTTAAATTCTGCCCAGTCAGAAGGGTGTAGCTGCGCTGTTACCAAAAAACATTTACTGAGTGCGGGAAAGTCAGAATATCAATTAAAAGATATTAGTTTAAATAAGACAATTATTATTGGAGATTCTAGGATGGAATTAATCGAAAGAGAGCGTGACAAACAACTTGAAATTCCGACCAACATTTCATTTATTGCTAAAGGTGGTGCCAAAATTGATTGGTTTAAAGAAACAGCCGTGCTTGAATTAGAAAAAATTTTAGAAAACAAAAATGCTAATTATAATTACCATGTGGTCATGAATATGGGAGTTAATGATTTGGATGATGTGAGTATAGTTTCCAAACAAGCTAATGATTACTTTGATATATATCGAGATTTAGCTATTCAATTTCCTGACGTTAAATTTTATATTTTATCAGTTAATCCAGTTAATGATGGGCTCATTTCTGATTATTGGCCTGATAATCATAGGACTAATAAAAAAATAGTTAATTTTAATAATTGGATTATTAAAAAAATCAAAACTTATAATTTTTCTAATATGACATACTGTGATTCCTATAATGAGGTTACTTTTAAAACCCAAGACGGTTTGCATTATACGAAAACGACCAATCAAGAAATTGTTGATTATATTACTAATAAATGTGTTGTATATTAAAAAGACTTGGTCTCTTTATGGCTGCAAGTCTTTTAATTTATTCCCCAAACTATCATTGATATGAAGAAAAAGACAATGGCGATTAACATAATCCAGACCATAATTTTTTGGAGTTTTTTATTCACTATATCACCTCTGGTATAATTATAATATATTTTTGATTTTTTTGGAATATTATTTTTAGAAAACAATATAATTTATCAGAGGGATAGATTATGAAAAAATATATGGACAAGTTAAGAAAAAATATTCGCATTAATAAAAATTTATTTGTATTTTTACTAGTAATTATCATTGTTGGTGTGCTGGCTGGCTCGCTTTTTACCGTCATTTTAAACCAAAATGATAAAGAATTGGTAACAGAATATCTTACAAGTTTCTTTAATAATGCTAAAGAGGGGAAGCTTAATTATGATACATCGATACTAAATACATTAGTATTTACAGTTGGTTTGGCCTTTTTAATTTGGCTATTAGGTATTTCTGTAATAGGATTTTTCATTGTGATTTTTATGTTATTTTTAAAAGCCTTTATTTTAGGTTTTTCATTAAGCAGTATTATCATTAATTTTAAACTAAAGGGGATTTTGCTTAGTACCGCCTATATTTTTCCTCATCAGATAATCAATATAATGATATTTTTATTACTTACTGCTTATTCATTAATGATTTCTTATAAAATTATTATGGCACTTACTGGTAAAAAAACTTTGGATTTCAAAAATATTATTAATCGTTATTTGATGATTTTAGGAATAACCGTTTTAGTTTTAATAATTACTAGTTTATATGAAGTTTACATAGTCCCTAAATTAATTAGTATGATTATGACATTAATAAAATAATTATTAGTGTCTTTTTATGATGCAATTTGGTGGCATCACCACGACTTTTTGTTTACATTATACTTGACAATTTGTGACAGTATGATAAAATTAGAGTAGGAGGTTTTAATCATGGAACGATTGAACGAAATATTAAGAGAATTAGGAATTTCAAAGGTTAAATTAGCCAAATGTTTAGGTGTGTCTAGGCAAATGATTTATAATTATTTAGAACTAGATGACTTAAATAAATGGCCTAAAGATAAAAAAGTAATTTTATTAAATTTACTAGGAATTAAATCCCCAGATGAACTTGATAATATTAAGGTAGACACTGATTATATAATGGATGTGGAAGCTCGCATTAATGGTTTGTTCGAAAATGCTAATAAATTAAATGGTGTAGCCGAGACTAATATTATATTTGAAGGCCTAGAACAAAAACAACGTGAACTTTTACATTTGATTGTTGATGAATTAAAAGAACGTTTAAGTGACGATAAAGATGAGAATGCCTATAATTCAATTTTATATTTATATCATTATTTACAGTCAATGGAAAGCTCAAAAGAACTTAAATATATCCTAGCATATGTTTCAAAAGCCGCAGGATATACTAAACCTTATGAATTTGTGTATGACGAAAACGAGCAATTTATTTTTGAAAGTATTTTATTTTCAGCCTTTACTTTATATAACAGCGGTAGTGCAAGCAAATCTAAAATTGCTGCAACACATAAAAGATTTGTGGCTAAAATTGAACAAAAATTAGAGGATAAAATGAGCCGAACTTTAGAAATTAATTCAGCTAAAGTCCAAGCTTTAAAAGAATTAGGATATACCGAAATCAACGAAGAAAACGCAGCTGAAGTATTATCAAAAATAGTTGAAATTCAAGCTCGCAAAGTTAATGGATAAAATTCCTATAATATATATTATGTTAACTAACGCTTGGTAGCCTAAAAAAGGGCTACCTACTTTGTGATATTAGGAAAGGATATTGAACATGGGATTTATAGAGTGGTTGTTTGGCTTTTTAACTCTGACAATTATTATAGTTGTGGTCGCTTTATACGAAGCCAATAAAGATGTTAATAATGAAAATAATGAAGAAAATAATGATGAAAAAACGGATCATAATATCGACAAGATTTATGTTCAAAAAAGGTTTTTAACCCATAATGAATTAGTATTTTTAAACAAATTAAAAGAATTAGAAAACGAAACAAATTTAAAAGTAGTCCCACAAGTGAATTTGGCAACTATAATTCAAAAAGTAAGCAATATCCCCTATCAGACGGAATTATTTAGGAACATAGATTATGGGATTTTTGATAATAATTATGAAAAAATATTATTATTAATTGAATTAAATGATAATACTCATAACAATGGCGATAGAAAATATAGAGATCATAAAGTCCGCGAAATATGCAATATAGCTAATGTTAAATTGATAACTTTTTATACTAATTACCCAAATGAAACTGAATATGTTAAAAATAGAATAAAAAAGGAAATTTTAAA
>CALVJP010000016.1 GCA_944332215.1 uncultured Bacilli bacterium | reverse complement strand
AATACATACTTCAGAACTAAAGAAAGAGTCCACCGTGAGTTGACTCTACTTTATGCGTGCATGAATCTGAAAAAGTTTGCATTACATCATTATGCTTAGTATACCTAGTATAAGAATATACTAAGTGCTTTACCTAATATAAGTAAAATTATATTGTTTTTTCAAAATAAAAGACAAATAAGTAAAATATTTACCTATTTGTCAACAGTCTGATAAGTTTCTTGATAGAAACTTATTTTTATGCAGCTTTATTAGCCATCATTTTATTTAAAGATTTAATTTCTCTAGCTGTCATTCTAACTTTTTTACCATTAATAGTTATAGTTTGTAAATTAGTTTTAAAAGCATGTCTTGTCGCATTTAAGGCATGTGAACGACGGTTTCCGTATAAAGGTTTTTTATTTGTTAATTTCTTTGCCATGATATCCCTCCTTAAGTTTTTCTCTTTGCTTTATAACTTTACCATAAATTGACTTTGAAGTCAAATGTTTTCTTTTAAATTATATGAAAAAAAAGGGAAAAACATTTCAAATTAAGGCAAAATATAGTAAAATATTTATAGGAGATGATAGTTATGAGTTATGTACCTTTAAACATTAAAACAGCTAATTCTTTACTGTCAAGTATGATCCAAATACCAGCTTTAGTAAAGATGGCTAAAGAAAACGGTCTTAAAGCTTTAACTATCACAGATCCAAATTTATATGGGGCCATTGACTTTTATAAAGAATGTGTAAAAAATGAGATTAAGCCAATTATTGGTTTAGAAGTCTTAGTTAATAAATGTAAACTAGTTTTATATTGTCAAAATTATCATGGCTATAAAAATTTAATGAAATTAGCGACTTTACAGTCTGAACAAGAACTAACATTGGAAGCTTTAGCTCATTATAGTGAGGATAATTTATGTATTATGCCTTATGAAAGCCAAAGCTTATATAATGAACTAAACAAAATATATCAAAATTTATTTATTGGTTATAAAAATGAAGATGAAAAAAAGCGTATAAAAAATACGAATAAAGTATATATGAATGAAATTCTTTGTTTAACAGAAGCTGATGAGCAATATTTAAAATATATGTTTGCAATACGAGATGGAGTTTTAGTCTCTGAAGCCTTAAATATTAAAGCCAAAGCCAGTTTGTTTCCTTTAGCTAAGGCGGATGATGCTAATGGTAAAATATATGATTTATGTCATTTAAAGTTAGAATTTCATCAAGATCTGATGCCTATTTATCAAGTAGGAATAGATAGTTATGAGTTATTAAAAAAACAGTGTATTGCTGGTTTAAAAAGAATTTTTGGCGTGGAAGTTAATAAAAAGTATGCTATTAGATTAAAGTATGAACTGGATATTATTAAAAAAATGGGTTTTTGTGATTATTTTTTAATCGTGGCTGATTATATTAAATATGCTAAAGAAAACGGTATTTTAGTAGGTCCTGGGAGGGGAAGTGCCGCGGGCTCTTTAGTTGCTTATTTACTTAATATAACAACGATTGACCCCCTTAAATATGATTTATTATTTGAACGATTTTTAAATCCTGAAAGAGTCACAATGCCAGATATTGATGTTGATTTTGAAGATAACCGGCGAGATGAAGTTAAAAATTATTGTATTGAAAAATATGGTTTAAAAAAAGTGGCTTTAATTATTACTTTTGGAACATTAAAATCTAGGCAAGTAATTCGGGATGTGGGCCGAGTTTTAGATATTGCTAGTAAAAAAATCGAAACGCTTTGTAAAATGATGGATGTCAGATTAAGCTTAACTGAAAATTATCGGTTAAAAAATATTAAGGAATTTATTGATAATAACGAAGATTTAAAACTAGTGTATAAAATTGCTTTAAAATTTGAGGGTTTAAAGCGCCATACTTCAATTCATGCGGCGGGGGTAGTAATGTCAAAAGATGATTTAGATGAGTGGATTCCCCTAGATAAAAGCCATGGTGATTTTTATACCACGGGTTATGATATGGATTATTTAGAAGAAATTGGACTACTTAAAATGGATTTTTTAGGCCTGAAAAATTTAACTTTAATTAATAATATTTTAAAAGAAATTCCCCAGTTATCGTTTGATACAATTCCTGAAAATGATGCGGCTGCGCTTAAAATATTTACGGATGTAAATACGGTGGGGATTTTTCAGTTTGAATCAGATGGGATGATGAATTTTTTAAGAAAATTTCGTCCGACTACGTTTGAAGATGTAGCATCCGCTTTAGCACTTTTTAGACCAGGGCCGATGCAGAATATTGATTCCTATATTGGACGCAAAAGAGGTAAGGAAAAAATCGATTATTTACACCCTGATTTAGAAAGTATTTTAAAACCGACTTATGGTATTATGATTTATCAAGAACAAATTATGCAAGTGGCAAATGTCCTAGCTGGTTATACTCTGGCGGAAGCAGATATTTTAAGACGAGCAATGAGTAAGAAAAAGGAAAGCGTTCTTTTAAATGAAAAAGAAAAATTTATTAGACAAAGTGTGAAGCGGGGGTATAGTCAGGATTTAGCAACAAAAGTTTACAATTTAATTTTAAAATTTGCAGATTATGGATTTAACCGTTCACATTCGGTGGCTTATGCGATGATATCTTATCGAATGGCTTATTTAAAAGCTCATTACCCGAAGCTTTTTATGAAGCATTTGTTATCTTTAGCAATCAATAGTGAAACAAAAACACGAGATTATATTTATGAATGTAAATTAAACGAAATTAAAGTGAGTAAGCCGGATATTAATAAGAGTATGGATAGTTATATCATGGATGGGGAAGAAATTATTTTTCCATTTACGAATATTAAAAATGTCGGTATAGGTGCAGTCAAGGTCATTTTAGCGGAACGTCAAAATGGTTTATTTAAAGATATTTTTGATTTTGTAAGACGTTGTTATGGTAAAGCAGTTAATATTAAGACTTTGGAAAATTTAATTTTAGCTGGCGTTTTTGATGCTTTTGGTATTAACCGCAAAACATTGATGACAAATTTAGAAGTCATTACTAATTATGGGGAAATTGGTGAGTTATTAGATGATGAAATGTTTAAGCCGCAGTTATCTATGCAAGCTGAGTATACCCAAGTAGAGTTAATGAATTTTGAATTGGAAGTTTTTGGATTTTATTTAAGTAATCATCCGGTTACAGAATATAAATTAAAATATCCTAGTGTAGAATTACGTTATTTAAATGATTATTTTGACAAAATTGTGGCCACGGTGGTTTATGCTGAAAAAATACGTGTCATTGAAACTAAGCGTAAAGATAAAATGATGTTTATTACTGGGGCAGATGAAATTGCTAAGGTAGATATTGTATTATTTCCTAAAGTTTATCAGCAAAATATGGATATTGAAGAGGGGGATGTGTTATTAGTTAAGGGCCGCGTTGAAAAACGGTTTGATAAATTCCAAATTGTGGCGAACACTATTCAAAAATTAAAATAATTTTGGTAAAAAGATATATTTTTTAGTCGAAAAATGATATGATGATAATAGAGGTGATAGAATTGAAAGGGGATAAATTTAAAATTGCATTAATATATGTATTAATTTTTATAATTATTGGTTTAATTGGCTACTTGATTTATTTTGTTGTAACGCAAAATAAAGAGGAGGATACCGAAAAAAGTAAAAACAAGACTTCGGAAAATAATGAAACTTCAGAAATCGCTAGTCAATGTACTTTTAATATGACCATAACGGAATTTAATACGCTTGATAAGAGTACTTTACCTTTATGTACAGGACTGAATAAGCTAATGCTAACGGATGTGGTTTTAGATGGGGTTAGTAAACCTATTTATGTCTTGTATAGCAGTAGTGGAGGACAAATAGAGCAAACCGGAATTTATTTGGAATCGAATAGATTAGTTTCTGGCTCTTCTAGCGAATACAAGAATGTTTTGGGAATTTTTGACAATAAGTTATTCGTTCTTGCATCGAATCTAACAGCAACTAATGTTTTGGCTTTTGATAATACTTTAACTAAAATTTATGATTTGGATGCGGTTTTAAAAGCTAATAAACTTACCGATCCTGCTTTTGCTGAAATTAATAAACTTAATAGTAATTTAGAAACGACGTTAACGTCAGCTTATCTTGATCGTAATAGTATGGTTTTTACTAATGGCTCATTTACTTTTAATAGTACAGCGGGTGCAGCATGTGTTCAAGGTCAAACAGTAAAGGGATCGTCATATAAGGTAACTTATAATGGAAATAGTTTCGAAATACCACAGTTTGTGGCGATGATACCTTGCTAAAGACGACAGCTACAAAATTAGTTATGTAACATTTTGGCTGGAAAACGGGGTATAAGTGCGTTGCATAAATAATATGGAAATGATATAATAATTTTAAGAAAGTGGGGATAACTATGTATTGTAAAAAGTGTGGCAATAAGTTGGAAGAGGGGCAACAAGTTTGTTTAGCTTGTGGAACTTTAGTTGAACAAAATAATAATGTGAACAGTTATACAAATCAAAAGTCTAAAATAGCAGGTGGTTTATTGGGCATATTTTTAGGTGGCTTAGGTGTACATAATTTTTATTTAGGTTATACTGGTAAAGCGGTAGCCCAATTATTGATTACGATTCTTTCATGTGGATTTTTGTCTTTTGTTTCAGCAATTTGGGGATTAATTGAAGGCATTTTGATTTTAACTGGCAGTATTAATACGGATGCTATGGGTGTACCACTACGTGACTAAAAATAGGGTTAGAAGTTTAGCTATTATTTTAATAGCATTCGTTCTACTTCTTTTTTTATGGGTGATGGATTTTCCATGTTTATGGAAAACTGTTTTTAATTTTCCTTGTCCAGCTTGTGGAATGACCAGGGGAATGTTAGCTCTTTTTAATTTGGATTTTGCAGCTGCTTTTCATTATAATATTTTAGTCATTCCGTTATTTTTGTTAGGGCTTTATGGCTTCTTTTTAATTATAAATGATTTAATTAGAGGGAAAAATGTTTTTGAACAGTTTTTGTTAAAATTTTTTGCTAAGTATTATATTTTAATTATTGGTTTATTATTAGTTAGTTGGGTTTTAAATATATATAAGGGTATATAAAAACCAATTTTTTTAAAATTGGCTATTTTAGACTTTGCTTGAGATTATTTATAATTTGCTTTTGAAGATTTTCATCACTGTTTTGCCAAGTTAATTCAAAGAAAACGCCCATCCCTGGTAAAGCTTCTTCGTCTTGTTCTTTAATTGAGGTTTCGATTGAATTTTTGATGTCGTTTTCATTGGCGTTTTTGAAGTTATTTTTGATGTAATCACGAATACTAATATCCATATTATCTTTCCTTTCTAATTTTTAGAAAAACCATAGTCAGCTTTTCTATTTTATTATGAGCAAAAGATAAAAAAATTAATCAAAGAAATATTAAATTTAATAGTTAAATAACTAAAATCTTTTTAATGAAATCCCAACAACTACACTGAACTGTTTAATTTTAAATATGTTTATGAATTAATTACATCTGCTTTCAGACTATATTTTACTATCTGAAGTTTTAAAAACATATAAATTGAAAATGTATAGACTGCGATAGTCAGTAAGATTATTTTTTTCAAAAATATTAAAAAACTAATAAAAGTACTTGAAACAATTGGAAAAAAGTGGTAATATCAATAACAAAATATAAAAACGGGGAGTGTGTGGTTTATGAGTACTAGGAATTATGATGATTTAATTAGAAATGTAAAAACTTATATTGCTGAAGAAAAAGATTTAGACTTAATATTTAAATCATTTTCGTATGCTTCAAAATTACACGAAGGGCAAAAGCGACAGAGTGGGGAGGATTATGTCTCTCACCCATTAACTGTCGCTTTTATTTTATCCGAAATGAAAGCAGATGCTAATACAATATGTGCAGCACTTTTACACGATACGATAGAAGATACTGATGTAACTAAAGATAAATTAGAAGTATTATTTAATGAAGATATTGCAATGTTAGTAGATGGGGTAACTAAAATAAGCAAAATGAATTTTTCATCAAAAGAGGAGCAGGTTGCTACAAATACTAGAAAAATTATCACAAGTTTAGATGAAGATGTTAGAATAGTTTTGATTAAATTGGCTGATAGATTACATAATATGAGGACACTTGGTTTTAAGAGTGAATTTAAACAAAAAGAAAATGCCTTAGAAACAATGGAAATATTTGTGCCGCTTGCTTATTATTTAGGGGCTTATAAAATAAAAAATGAATTAGAAGATTTAAGTTTTAGATACTTAAAACCTGAAATTTACGAAGAAATAAGTAGTATTTTAGATAAAGCTAAACCAAGTTTAGAAGAAATTACATTTGAAATGTTGCAAGATATAAAAGAATTATTAGAACAACGAGCTATACCCTTTGAACTTACAGCTAGAATAAAAAATGTTTATGGTGTTTATAAAAATGTAACTAAAGGTAAAAAATTAGTTGATATACATGATTTATTAGCGATTAAAGTTATAGTTGCTGATATTAAAGATTGTTATTTATCCTTAGGAGCAATACATTCAAAATATACGCCACTCAATAGTAAGTTTAAGGATTATATTGCGATGCCAAAAACAAATATGTATAGTGCCTTGCATACTACGGTGTTTGGACCGCAGGATAGATTAGTACAACTTCAAATGCGCACACAGGACATGGATAAAATAGATACTTATGGTTTATCGGCATATTGGGCTTTGCATAGAGAGGCTGCGGCGACAACTATGCAAGAGGATTTAAAAACAAAATTTCAGTTTTTTAAATCACTAGCCGAAATAAATGCTTTGACATCGGATAATCAAGAATTTGTATATCAAGTAAAAGATGAATTATTTGGAAATAGTATATATGTGTATACGCCAAGAGGAGAAATAATTGAATTGCCTAAAGGAGCAACTCCGATAGATTTTGCGTATAAAATTCATACCGAGATAGGAAATACGATGGTAGGAGCCACTGTTAATGATGCCCCAGTAGCTATTGATTATATATTGCAAAATAAGGATCGGGTAAAGATATTAACCGACCCCTTGGCTTTTGGCCCAAGGAAAGAATGGCAAGGAAAAGCTTATACTATGAAGGCTAAAAGATTAATAAAAGAATTTAACAGATAGGAATTTGAGTTTATGGGGATCTCATTATAAAAAACCAATAAATAAAGAAAGGAGGTGAAATTATGAGAAAATTATTGAAAAAATTTAATAGAAAAATGGACTTGATTTGCACAGTTTAATTATGCCATTTGTACTGTTATAATGTCATATATTTAATTAAATATATGACATTGATAACGGTATGAATATTATTTAAAGGAGTGGTCAATAGTGATATTTACTGATGAAAAAAGTAAAATTATACCTCAAGAAATGAAAAGCAACATCGATAAAATTTTAAATGAACAGCTATTGAACGCAAATAGAAATTATGCTATAACAGATAAAATTATTACATTTTATATAGAAATGATTTCTAAGCTAAAACCATCAGAGTTTTTAATTGAACTAAAAAAAAGATGGAATTGGCATAACCATTTTTATGAAGAGTTATTAGAGCCTGCTTATTTAGAATTAAAAACAGAATGGGATAGTAATCTTACGCCAATAGATATAGAAATATTAATAGAGGTATACGAAACAATGGTAATGGTTGACGAGGCAACGCTTATAACTTCTGGGGCAATAAAAAAAGTTTTAGATGAACAGCTACCTTATGTTCTTGAAATTGCTAGTACTTTTTCAGATTCAGATAAAAATGAGTTTATGTTACTTACACCAGCAATAGAATCTTATTATGTTCAGTATCAGGCTGACCATTTGTCGTATATTCTTCTCTGTAGAACTGACGAAAAAGTTGCTGAAAAGTTTAAGAAAATTCTGCTAAAAAAATTTCATGCTAATGACGAAGAAATATTTAAGGGAAGATTTAAGGAGTTTGAAAAATTTTTTAAGTTATCGGTTGATGAGCTAATATACAAAATTGGAAATTATGCTATCCCATCAGATTATAAAATTAGTCATAGATTATTCTTGTCTGCCTCTGACGAATTAAAAGCTTATTCAGACATTATTAAATATGATAATGTAGATGAAAAATTTATTGCTTCTTCTTTAATAGGAATTTCGGGGTTTCTATTGAGAAAAAATGTTTTAAAAATATTAAACGATAGTGGTGCATTACCGAATAACGGTTATATTTATGCATTTCCGAATGCATTAGTTATTAGCGCATTAAAAGAATTACTAAAAGAAAGGAAGATGTATATGGATAAAGATGTAAGGCCTTATAAACAAAAAGGAAATACTTGTGCAATTGTTTGTATGATGATGTTACTTGAATATTATAAAATTATTCCAAAAGCTGACTGGCAAAAAGAAAGAATGTATTATCGAGGTTTTAAATCCCAATATATGGAGGGGACACCATTTTCAGCCATAGCATGGTTTATGGCAAATAGTGGCTTGGATGTAAAAATGTTACATTCAGAAGAATGTTTGTTTAGAAATGATAATGGCTATATTCCCAATGATGTTTTTGACTTTGCTGTGAAAGAATATAAAGAGTATATTGATAAGGCCCTTGAAACAGGGGCTACCATAGAAAATGGAATAGATTTTAATTCTGAAGATCTAAAGAAGCAGCTGGAAAATGATGGCTTTGTGGTTTTGGCTGGTATGGTAAACAATTATTTACATGCTATCTTAGTTACAGGGTATGATGAGGATAGCTTTATTATATGTGACCCATTATATAAGCAAAAACAGCATAGAACATTTGAAGAAGTGGATAACTTTATGCAAACTCCTATTGGCAAATGGTGTTTATGTGTTAAAAAGCCAAGAGAAAAAACCAAAGAATTACTACAAGAAACCGGAAAAATAAAAAAAGAAGCAGAGGAAATGAAAAATATGTTTTCTCAATCCGCCAAAATTTATAGAAAAAATTCAGGACGTAATTTATGAGTAACTACGTTTCAATAAAACAATATTTAAAAAAGAGAACATTATTTAATGCTGGAATGATTTTTGTTACTAAAACTAAGAATAGTTATTTAATAGGACCTTTTGTTGATAATAAATTTGATGAGTTGACTTTTTATAAACGGATAACATCTTCAACTGTCAGGGGAATTAGGGATTATAAAAATATTAATAGTAAAAAAGCAATGGAATTAATTAATATGTATAAAGAAACTTTAGCTTCAAATGAAATTCTGGAAGTGTTTTATGATGGCCATATGAGTAAGCATAAAATTATACCATTACCAGGTGATATAAATGAAGAATAAAAATATATTATTTGATGGCTTAAAAATTAGTGAAATTTTAGGCGATAAATATAATAATTTATGTGATTTAATTAGTGATAAAGTTGGGATAATTAATGCTATTCTTGAGCGTAATGAATTAGCGGATTATGGTTTTTATATGTATCAATGTTTGAGTACTAATACACAAAAATTATTTAATTTGGAACGTGATGTTACTAGTGGTGGTCTAGGCGTTAGTAAAGATAAGAAGAGTGCAATATTGGGGTGTCTTGGCGAGGCGATAGAACGGTACTGTATGACCTATTCACCAGATCAAGAGTTGAAAATAGAATATTTAAAAAATTTAGATTCCAAACATAAATTAAATAATTTTTACACATACTCAAAGGAGCAATATAGAGAATTAGGTAGTCGTTTTTCTAATCCTTACATAGATAAGATTCATTGGACTAAAATTTATTCAGTATCAAGTGCTGAAGATTACAAATATTGGCCTGCTAGCTTAATATATTTGCCATTTAATAAAACAACTCCTATTTCTGAGACGAGTTCTACGGGAATGGCAGCAAATTTTAATCTTGAAGATGCTATATGTAGTGGGTTATGTGAATTATTAGAACGTGATGCCTTAATGATAAACTTTTTACAACGACTGAATCCTCCTGAAGTTGATATAAACACAATAAATGACAATAATAAAACTCTAGTTGAAAAAATATTAAAAGAATATAAAGTAAAAATATATAAAATGTATACTGATATTAATGTACCTGTTTATTTTTCCCTCATTTGGAAAGGGAAAGGTAAAAAGCTTCATTATGGTATTGGAGCGTCAGCTAGTCTTGATTCTGAACAAGCAATAGAAAAGTCACTAAAAGAATGTTTATTTACTTATTTCTATTCTGAATATTGCATGGACTTAAGACAAAAAAATGCAGATAAAATATGTACATTATATGAACATTTTTTATATTATCAAAAAGAAAATTTTAATATGTTATTGTTTGACAGTGAAAAAATAACATATCAAAGAGAGATAACAACTTTAGATAAAGTTATTAAGGATTTAAAGGAATTAGGAATAGAGGTTTATTATAAAGAATTAACGACGACAGATATAGTTAATACGAATTTTAAAGTAGTCAAAGTAATTGCTCCTGGTCTAGTTGATTTAAATAAGACACATTTGTTACCAAGACTTGGTGCTAATAGATTATGGGATGTTCCTAAAAAGCTTGGACTTAATTATTATAGTGAATTGAGTGATATGCCTCACCCATTTCCATAGAAGAGGTTTTGAAAAGAACACATTTTATGTGTAGTTTATAGTTAAGGGGGTATTATGCAAAACTGTAAAAAAATCAAAAGCGTACTAGGCTCATTAAATATATTGAGTTTTGATGCAGAACAGATTGAAGAGATTAGTCGAATGTATATTGATGATATTATAGACTATTTAATTGTATCAATGAGTGATTTATATAAAGAAGGAATAATTTCTTTAGAAATGATTTTACAAGATTATTCAAAAATTATTAAATTAGATAGAGATAAGTATCCGACTATTGAATGCCTGAATAATAGATTAAAATGGTTAAGTGAAATGGAGCTAACACATATTGGTATGGGCCTACATGAAAGTCATGTGATTATTACTAAGGTTTTTAATGAATTAAATATTACTTTAAATAGACATAATGTTGAATATTATCATACTGGTGGAATTTTAGCTTATTTATTGACGCAAACTCCATTTGAGCGTTTTCATCATGATATAGATGTGTTTGTGCAAGAAGAAAATTTTGATGATCTAATATCATCGTTAGAAAATTCTCAATTTAATTTGCATATATATACTGGGAAAAGAAGTGAAACTACCGACAGAATAGTAATAAAATTAGTTCATGAATTATACCCAGATATACCTATTTCTGTTTTTCTATTTGAAAAGACAAAAGATAACGCAATAATTGAAAAAGATTATTACTATGATAAAATCGGCAACACGTATGTAGAAGAAAGGTATAACTGTCCCATATCTTCTGATTTGAGCTTTGATAAAGAGTGTCATTTTTATAATGGGATACCTTATAAATCAATTTCTTTAGAGGCATTATTTGTATGTAAACAAGGCGTTAGGCCTAAGGATATATATGATCGAAATGTTATGAAATCTTTTGTAGATGAACGGAAAGTAAAACAAATAGAAGATTCATTACATGCTAATTATATTGTGCAAAAGAAACTAAAGGGAAAGGCCAAAGTATATTGCAAGCAACTTCATTCAAAAAGTGAGGGTACGTTTTTATGATAAATCTTGATGTAGCTTTTCGTATATCAGTTATTGATAGATGCAACTTTAATTGCTTATATTGCCCAAGCAAAACCAGTATGGAAAATTATTGCCCTAAAGAATTGAAAAATAGGCAAAAAACAACTAAAGAGTTTTTGGAAATATTGGGAATTGTACTAAAAAAATATAAATTTAAAAAAATAGTAATAACTGGCGGGGAGCCACTATTAGCAACAGATTTGCCGATAATTTTAAAAGAGTTAAGACAATATAATACTAAAATAGAATTGGATACAAATGGCTCGATGTTTAATTTGAAACTGTGGAATACTATAAGAGAATATATCGATGAAATAAAAATATCAATGGATTCTTTAAACCAACAAATTTTTAGCAAAATAACTAACAATCAGTCGTCTAAAACGGTGCAAACAATATTAACTTTTATAGAGGAAAGTATTTCTTACGGGTTACCAGTTACATTAAATTGCGTTTACTCTAAGTTAAATAAGGATGGTATTATAAACATCATTCATTACGCAAAAGAAAAAAATATAAATGTAAGCATTTTAGATTTGTATTTTTCTAAAGAAACAGAGAAATTCTGGAAAAACAATTATATGAATATTTACAACTTGAGAAACAGGCTTAATCAACAATGTACTTTCAATGATGCTATAGATACTTATGGATGTGACTTTAAATATTTTTATTATAATAAAGAAAATTATATTAGAATTAAATCTAGTATGTTATCCACTATGAGAGATAGTCAATGTGATAATTGTGACGCTTATTGCCAAGAGGGAATATTTTCTTTGCGGTTATCTAGGCAAGGTTGGGTTACTGTTTGCCAGTCAAATGAGAATAGCGGATTATTGTTACCACGAGATGAAAAAAGACTTATTATGTTAGAACAACGAATAAAGAGAGCAACTAAAGATAAAGATTCTTTTAAAAAATTCATTATAAAGAATAATATAAAAATATTAAACAGTAATAAAATTGTTTTTCCATGTATTGGTTTTGTGTGGAATTCATTAGATGAAAATCAGATGAAAGAGGTTTTGCAATTTTTGAATAAAACAGTAAAAGTAAGGTCCTATAAATTTCTTAACCTTGAAGGTAAATATAAAAACTTTTTAGAAGATATTTATTATGAAAGTACAGAAACTAATGATATTTCAAATTTTAAAGTACGTAAATTAGTAGATAAATATAAGTCAAATAAAATTATGATGGTAGAGTTAGAGGTGATTGTTAGTTCAGTTGTGGATTTAAATAAAAGTAAAGGTTTTGTTTATAGAGAAATAGCTGAATTGAAAAATATAATTAGGCATAAATATGAGTCCATAGTTGAAGATTATGAGTTTGATACTGTTTTTCATTTAACAGACGATTTATACGAATATGAGTATGTGAAAAAAATTCTAAAAAAATATTCAATTGAATAAATATTATCATTAAAGAGGTATCAAAAAAGTGTGTAAGTAATAAAAAACTTATGACTTTTTAACGTGTGATAAAATAGGAAAAAGAGGAAAAAAATATTGGAAGAAACAACAAAAAGAGGAAGTGTAAAATGAAATTATTGCTATCAGGCAGTGGAAAGACAGAACAGGTTGGAATTTCAGACAAGTATTTTGCTAATTATGTGGATAATGGAAAATATTATATATTCAGTAGTTATGGATAAAATCCTTTATAAAGAGAATGAAGAACGGTTAGACAGACATATAAAAAATATAATTTAACTAACATTTAAGTATGTACTGATTTAAACAAAGGTAAATACACTATATGAATATAAGGCCTTATTTATCGGTGGTGAAAATATTTTTAAACTTTTCAAAGAAAGATTTTGATAAAAAATTATTGAATATTTAGAAAAGGAAGAATTTATTTACGATAACTCGGCTGGAACAATATTTTTTGGAAAGTCAATAGAAACTGCTAGTCTGCGGAGAAGAATAAAGTAAGGATTACAGACTTAGCACATGTTTAAATTTACTTAGCGGTGAGTTTCCAAATGATTTTTATGATTAATTTAGAACATCATAACCTTCAACAAATTAAAAATACAAAAACAAATGTTAGTGAATTTGCTACAATATAATATTTTTTACTAACAGCTTTTGAGGAGATTATATATATTTCCTGTTATTTTGTTAAAATATTTAAGCAAAATAAAAAATTAATCAAAGAAATATTAAATTTAATAGTTAAATAACTAAAATCTTTTTAATGAAACTCGCAAAATAAAAAAATTGTGCAAATATATATATTTTTGCTTTAAAATAGTGTATAATTATTTATAGAATGGAGGGAAATTATGATAGCATTAATTATTGTAGTGGCAATTGTTTTAATTTTAGTGATTTATGTTATTGCGGCTTATAATGGCTTAGTTAACATGAGAAATAAAGTTCAAGATAACTGGGCTCAAATCGATGTTTTATTAAAGCGTCGTAATGATTTAATTCCTAATTTAGTGGAAACAGTTAAAGGTTATGCTGGCCATGAACAAAAAACATTACAGGCCGTTATTGACGCTCGTAATAAAGCCGTTAGTGCAACTAATCCACACGAGGAAATGGCTAGTGCCAATATGTTAACTGAGGCTCTTGGTAATTTATTTGCTTTATCAGAAGCATATCCTGATTTAAAAGCAAATACCAACTTTTTAGATTTACAAAATAACCTAAAAGAAACTGAGGATAAAATCTCTTATGCTCGTCAGTTTTATAACGATGCGGTTATGGCGTATAAAAACAAATTAGAAATGTTTCCATCTAATATTGTCGCCTCAATGTTTGGCTTTAAACCTGAAGAATTCTTCGAAGCTGCCGAAGCCGAGAAAGAAGTGCCAAAAGTACAGTTTTAAAAAAAGCTTCCTGTTGAAGCTTTTTTTACATCATTTGATAGTTGGATGTATTGTAATTAGTTGAATATGATTTACTAAGCATATTTTCTAAGTTAGTAACTCGTTGTTCTAAAGAATTAATTTGGCCACTTAAAGTGTTTATTTCATTGGTCGTATAATTTGATGTATTAGAAGTGATATTGCCACCCATTGTAGGTGCCGGCATTGGTAAAGGCATTGGCATAGCTATGCCTCCATTCATTTGCATTGGGCCACCCATTGGCATGGCTCCTCCATACATGTTAGGATATACTGGATATGGTGTCATTCCACCACAATTACGGTCTTTTTTCAAATTGATTACCCCTTTCATAACTCTCATTAAAATTATATGCTTTTGTTGGCTTTTGGTGCTTATTATGTTATAATTACTGCGGTGATAAAATGCGTTTAAAAAATATTAAGGGGGCTGCTTCAGTAATCGAAGCCTCAAAATATATTATCCAAAATCCAGAGCATTTTCGCGGACATTTTCAAAGTTTGTTTCATAATTCCCATCCAATTCATTTGGAAATAGGAATGGGCAAAGGCAATTTTATTATTAATATGGCCAAAAAGTATCCCGAAATTAATTTTATCGGCATAGAAATGTATGATAGTGTGATGATTAGGCCTGTCCAAAAATTAGAAAATGAAAGTTTGCCTAATTTAAAATTAATTAAAGCTGATGCAACAAATATTACAGAAATATTTTCCCGTGAAATTGACGTCATATATTTGAATTTTTCAGATCCTTGGCCGAAGAAAAGACATGAACATAGAAGGCTCACAAGCGAAAGATTCTTAGAACGTTATGATAAAATTTTTAAAGGAGAACAAGTTATTATTCAAAAAACGGATAATCGAAAATTATTTGAGTATTCTTTGCAATCTTTAACAAATCACGGCTACCAAATAGCTGAATTGTCGCTTGATTTGCATGCTGATGACATACCAAATGTCCAAACAGAATATGAGGAACGTTTCGCACAGAATGGCGATGTGATATATATGGTTAAGGTGATTAAATAGACACTTTTTGACATGTAAAGTGGGTAAAAAACTATAAAAAGACTTTAAATTTTGATATAATTTAGTTGACCGGGAAGGTGTATAGATGAAAAAGAAAGGTATTATTTTAGGCTTACTAGCCTTACTTTTAACAGGCTGTACGGTTGTTAGAATTGATACAACAAGTATTGATAACACGGTCGATGTCGTTCTTTCTAAGGATAATAAACTATACAACCGTGTAGGAATTGGCTATAAATATTATGTTCCAAGAGGCGTAACTTATATTGATAGTTCAGAAACTAATGACCGGCTATATTCTAACGGTGTTTATTATTATTTGTATTTGGATGAAGTTAGTTATTACTATAAAACAAGTCTGGAATATGAAGAAGATTCATCAAAATATTATTCGCACAAATTAAGTAATGATGAGGCGATAGGTTATTTAGAAATTACCGAGCAAAAAGATAAACAATATTTAGTGGAATTTGTTTATAATTATGCTAAAATTGAAGCTTTGGTGCCTAAAGAAGAAATTAATGATGTGGTTTTAAATGCTTCATACATTTTATCGACAATTAAATACAATCATAATATTATAAAATTGTCTTTAGGTGATGATTTCTTGAAAACTAAGGAAGAAAAATATGATGAGTTTTCATCAAAGCAAGAAACGGATAATTTTTTGCGCTACGAAGAAGATAAGGATTAGAGGTGTTTGCAATGGGACTAATGGACAAGTTTAAAAATTTATTTACTGAAGAAGTAGAAGAAGAAATCGAAGTGGAGGAAGAGCCAATTAAAAAAGAGGTGATTAAAGTAGAAATACCGTCACCAGCTACCTCTCGTAGGTCAGCCCCAGAAATTATGGAAAATGAGGTGAATGCTCCTTTAACTTCAGAGCCAAAAAAGGAGGAGTATAAGTTTCCATTTTTTGATGATGAAGATTTCCATACTTTGGAAGAAAAACCTAAGCCCAAAGAGGAAAAAAAGAGATCAGCGTATCGTAAGGAAAACAAAGAAGTATATAGTCCACCAAAGGAAGAAAAGAAAGTTTTTAAACCGACGCCAATCATTTCACCAGTTTATGGAATTTTAGATAAAAATTATCAAAAAGATGATATTAAGCCAAAACAAGTTAGGTCGAGGACTTATTTTAACCCGAAAGAAGCCATGGTGGATGAAATAAGAAATAAAGCATATGGTACATTGGAAGATGATATAGAAACAACTTTATTTGGGCGTAAACCTTTAGAAGATGAAGAAATACAGAAACCAGTCCAGGTAGCTGAAGAAGCAATTCAGACTGATGAAGCGCTTATGGAAACTATTAATACTAATCAGGATATGGATTTAACAGAAGCGAAGCCTAGACATGGAGCTGGTGAAGAGTCAGATTTGACAGATTTGTTACAAGCTGAACTTAGTAAAGAAGAGCCAAAAGCCCCAGCTGATAAACCACATAAAATTAGTGATAGTGAACTATTCAGTATGATTGATTCAATGTATCAAAAAGGAGACAAGTAATGACAGTTAATGTAATGGAAATGATGGGGGTTATTTTCTATTTGGCTTTAATTGTACTAGTTATTGTATTAATCGTTTTAGTTGTTAGAGCCATTCAAACTTTGAATAAAGTCGATAAAGTTGTCGATGATATAAGTAATAAGTCATCAAAACTTGATGGATTATTTAGTATTATTGATACAACTACTGATGCCGTAGTGAATGTCAGCGATACAATTGTTGGATTCATAGTTAACGGAATTGAGAATATATTTAATAGAAAGAGGGGAAATAAAAATGAGTAAAAAAGGTATTGGAAAATTTATTGCAGGAGCTGGTATTGGAGCAGCTTTGGGTATTTTATTCGCACCTAAAAAAGGTGAAGAAACAAGAGCTGATTTAAAAAGATTATTTGATGATTTAATGCTTAAAGTTAAAAGTATTGATGCTGAAGATGTTAAATTAACAGTGGAAGAGAAAATCGAAGATCTTAAAAATGGGCTTGATAATTTAACTAAGGAAAAAGTGTTAGCCGAAGCTAAAAAACAAGCAAGAAACCTTCGCGATGCAGCTGATGAATTAGTTGAGTACGCGATTGAAAAGGGAACACCAGTAATTGAGAAATCAGCTAATGCGATCAAAGCTAAAGTAATTGAAGTTTCGCAAGCTGTAATTGATAAATTATCTGAAGAAAAACCTAAAAGTGATAAAGCTAAAAAAAATGAAAAATAAATTATAAATATTTAAGCCATAAATTTATTAAGTGGCTTTTTATTTTGTTTAATTTATTAGAAAAATAGTTATGGGGATTATTCCTTAAAAGTAATAGGCTCAATAAAGGAATTTTGATTTATCTAAAATATTACCTTGTTTTTTTTTTTTTTTTTTTTTTTTTTTAAATTTTTTTTATTAAAATTAAAAAAGTTTTTTTTTTTT
>CALVJP010000015.1 GCA_944332215.1 uncultured Bacilli bacterium | reverse complement strand
CGCACGCCAAGCGTATTGATGCTGACGTAGTTGCCAACACCGCCCGTATTGTACACAGTGAGCACATTGTAGCTATCACTGGCATAGGGGGACTGCAGCCATTGAGTTTTACTACTATTATACAAATAATCATTATTCTTACAATTACTATCATAAGAATAAAGAGCAGTTGATAAACAACTTTCACCAGCAGCATATCCGTAATCACTTGGGTACATTAAACCTATCTTTTGAACCATACTTAGCGGATTGCCACTATATACACTGTCACTTCTTTCAACATCATAATATCCACTCGAAGTTAATGTTTGAAGATTACTACTTGTTGGCCCACCTAGATAAAATGTACTTTCTTCTATCATAGCCTGTGATGACGGGTCTATACCATTATAGTATGTCCCATTTAAATATGTTTGCAAGGTACTTCCTTCCCAGTTATTAAGATTCTTTCCTGCTTGTTGTACATAATTCCAATAAAATCCTTCACTCGTGCCTATGGTTACTCCATTATCGATTTCTACTGGTGTTAATAATTCATATCTGACGATTTTTATTTTTCCATCAATTATTCCGATAATCCTCCATAACTCATTATTAAATGTTACATAGTTCTTTGGATCAGTTCCATAATATCGGATATTCTCTTTATCATCAGTATATAATTCTTCGGGATTAGTAGCCACTAGGTTTTCTAATTCAGCAGAGGGCTTTTCTTTTATATTCCCTTTAGCATTTAAAGTTAAAGCCGTGCTAAAAGCCGCATAACCAACTGTCATGACTAATAAAAGACAAACAGTTAAACCGACAGCCCATTTAACTTGACGCGCATTGGCCTTTCTTTTTCTCACTAGTATCACATCCTCTAACCTAATATAATAATTATATCAAACATAAAACAGTTTTTCAATTATTCTAATATTTATATTCCCATTATTTACTATTTTTTAACGCTATTAAAAAAAGTTTACTATAAAGTGTAAACATTTTTCAAATTTTTAAGCGCTTTAACCATTTTATCAAAATTAACAATTTCTAAATTCGTGATTAACTCCTCCGCAGAATCTTGATCATTGATAATTTTTTTAGAGAAAGAATTATGGTCACTAGCTGGTTTTAAAATAATTTCTTGAGGCCGTGAATCAAATAATTCTGGCGTTTTTAAAGAATTATTAGTATCAATTTTATTAGCATCAATAGCTTCAGGATATTCTGGCTTAAAATCATTAAACACCATCTCATCATTAAAAGCTAAATCAGACTTTTTAGGAGGTTCCGGCATAGGTTTTAACAAATCAGGTTTATTTTTCTTAGCCTCCTCTTTTTGAATCTCATCATTAAGACTTATCGGCATAATCTTTTCACCCTTAATTAAAGTTTTATCTAAGGGCTTAGCTGGAGCCATTGGACGAAGTTTCACTTCCGGCTCTTTCACAATAACTTTAACCTCAGGTATTTTTTCAATATGCGTTATATGATTTTTAGGTAAAGTCCTTTTCGTTTTTTTAAGTTCCTCTATTTGATTTTCAATCGAATTACTATTTCCTTTAGCTTCCAACTTATTTGTAACTTTATCAATCACATAAACAACCACCAAAGTAATAATTTGCAAAGCAAAAGTCCCCATTAATAATTGCATCAAAGTTAAAACATCATTATTACTATATAAGGCATTTTCCTTATAAATATCAATGTTATTGACTTGAATAACCGTTAAAACTAAACAAAACATCGTTTGAATAATCAAAAAAGCCACAATATTAATTATCCTATTAACTTTGGCAATATCCTTTTTAATAAAAGTCGTTAAGGTAATAACCGCCGATAATACTTCCACCACAAATAAAGTAATAAAATTAGGAAAATAAAGGGTCATAAAAAGCCCATCCATCATATTGTCAAATAATTCAAATAAAGTTGTATTGCCAATAAAAAGCACAATAGCTAAAACAATTAAGTAAATTGCAATAATACCTTTTTGAGTAATTTTCTTGTTAAAAGCAAATAAAATAACTGGCGATAAAAGTAAAATAATAAATAGAGGGTGCTCAAGCATATTACTACCAAGCACTTGCAATTTTTCCCAAAAACTTAGTTGTTCCATAAGCAGCCTCCCCTCTATTCTTTTAAAAGTTTTCTGGGCCTATCGTATCATAAATAGACTAAATAGTCAAATAAATTAAAAGTATTTAAGAAGCCTTATGAAATAAAATTTTTAACTTACTTTTTAATTTAATCATAGTCTTTTTAACCGCCCCTTTGCCTAAAATTTCATCAATTGTTTTCGATTTATAAGCTACAATAAAATAAATAATCAAACCAATTACCCCATAGATAATAATTTGGATAAGTGCTAAAAACCTAGAAGTAGTAATATTTGGAATAAAAACATTTAAAATCATTAAACTAATAACCATAATAGCGGTACATAAAGTAACTTTAATCAAAGTTCGTGCTGATTTTAAATAACTAATATTAGTTTTCTTTTTAATAACATATAAAAGGAAAATACTACATAAAGTGTCAATTATCATATTCAAAACAATAGGGGCATAATAAGCTTCTAAACCAAGCACATTAAAAAGATGCATCATCGGCACATTTAAACATATTTTAGCTAGCACCGAGCCACCTAAAGCTAAAATCGTTTCTTTAGTGTTATTCATCGTCTGGTTAGTATTAACCATCACTGAAGATAATGATAATGGTATTTGTGATAAAATCAGTAACTGAAAAATAGAAATGTTTAACTCATTATAACCATAGAAAACCGTCCAAACATCTGAGGCCATAAAACTTATACCCACCGCTAAAGGAATGGTGACTAAAAACAAAGTTTGAATCGCCTGATTAATTTTAGCATGGACCTCTTTATAATTTTTAATCGCATAAGCCGCAGCAATAGTTGGAATTAAACTCATAATAATTCCCGTCGAAATCGACATCACAATCATATTAAGTTTAGAGCCCCAAGTAGCTAAAACGCTTAAAACATTTTCACTGATCGCGGTCGTATAACCAATTGACACTAAAGATTTAACCACTGTAAAGACATCTACCATAGTAAAAGCCGATTGTAAAACAGAAATAGCCACAAATGGAAGCGCATAAAAGATAATCTTTTTAGCAATAGCATTATTATCAATTTTGGCTTCATCTCGAGTAATTTTAGCATCGCGCTTAAGAATAGCTTTATTTTTTCTTATTTTATCATAAACATAAAAATAAGCTGCAATTGCTCCCATTGTCGCTCCAAAAACAGCAATGCCAACAGCTGTGGTAATACTCGTATGAAAAACTTTAAGGGCAAAGAAACTACCACCTAAAATAACAATAACGCGCACAATTTGTTCTAAAATATTGGCCACTGACGAAACCTGCATGATTTTATGGCCTTGCAAATAACCTTTAGAAACACTTAAAAACGGAACAACTAAAATAGCTGTAGCAATGACCCTAATAACCATTGTAACATCTTCAAGCGAGTTTCCGCCTTGTACATCACCAATAATTAAATAAGCAATTTGGGGTGCAAAAATAACCAAAATAAGGAAAACAGCTACGCCTAAAATCGTAATGATTTTTAAACCAACTTTGAAAGTCCGTTCTTTGGTATGATAAAACTCTTTGGCATGATATTCACTGACAACTTTACTCATCGCCACAGGGATCCCACTTGTGGCTAAATTTAAAAACATATTATAAATAGAATAGGCATAACTATAAAGGGCGCCACCTTGGACTCCAATGATTGCATAAAAAGGAATAACATAGACAAGGCCTATGACTTTACAGATTACAATACCAATAGTCGAAATAGCAGCTCCGGCGAGAAAGCTATTTTTTTTCATAACATCACCCTATCTATAAACGATAAGTGCCGAAAAACAATAAACTTGTTCTTCACTAAAAACACTCGTACTGACCGAAAATTTAATATCCAATATTTCAGGATCATTTTCACTAATAAAGTCATTAATGGACTTTTCTAAATCTTTTTCGTGACTTTCGTCAAAAACTTTCACTTTCATTATATCACCTTTTTATATTATAACGAAATAAAAAATTATATTTTGTCACTAAAAGGAAATTTAAAAACTCTTTAAGTTTACACTTCAATTAATGGTTGATAAAAAGATGATTTACTCATCTTTTATCTAGTAAAATATACACCTTGTTTTGGAATTTGCGGCATAATTGTTCGCGGATTAATACGTCCACTATTTGGTCTAAGAACATTCCAGGTATTACCATCAAACAAATTTAAATGGACATGAACGCCAAAGGCACAGACATCAACACTATGTAAACCGCCCATTTTCCCAATCACAGTATTAGCTGTAACATTTTGATAACGACTGACTGAAGGACTAGCTAAATGCCAATATGAAGTTACATAGGGATGACCATTTATATTATGTAAAACATAAACAATGTAGTTGCCACAATTTTTACCGTTTTCAGTATATGAGCCTGGTGATTGCACCAATAATACTTTTCCCGAAGCTACAGGATAAACATTGTCGCCATACTGACTATTGGAAAAATCAATACCCGTATGAAAATCACTAGAACGCTGACCATAATCACTGGTTACACGGCCACGAGCAATCGGCATATAAGTACCATTGGTGCTTGGAATTTGAATGCCAGAAATAGAAGAGCCGCCAGAGGAAGCTGGTTTATTTTTATTTAAACACTGTGTCATGGTTTCATTTCCAGCACAGCCCATAGACTTCATACTATTAATTAGGTCAATCGCTGTTTGATATTCACGATCTTTCGTAAGCATACCTTCCTGTAAAGTTTCAATTTCTTTAGATAATTTAGCTTCTAAAATGGTTAATTCTTGCTGTTTTTTATTCAATTCCGCTTGTTTAGTTACTAATTCTTTTTGCTTGATTTCTAAACTTTTAATATCCGCATTGTAAGATTTAATTAATTCATCATTATAATCCGATAATTGTTCAGCAACTGAGACTCTATAAATAAAATCCGTAAAACTGGAAGCTCCAAAAGCATATTCTAAGTAAGCCGATTCACCATTAGAAATTTGCACAAATTTCATGATTTCTTTAATTTCTTTATCTTTTTTATCAATGGAATTTTGTAATTCTCGCACATCTTTTTCAATTTTGGTAAGTTCTGTATTGATGCTATCAATTTCAACTGTCACTGCTTCTTTTTGTTTAATGGCTTCATTTCTTTCTTGCTCACTAAGTTCTTTTTGACTTTTGGCTTTATTATAAGCATCTCGGTTAGCTTTCGCCTGGGCTAATAACTCATTTAAAGTTTGCTCTTTAGCTTGCGTAGGAATTATGGCGATAGTAAAACTAATAATTATCGTTAAAAATACTAAGCAAAATTTTTGCATAATGTCACCTTCTTTTATCGACTATAAAATGATTTTCCTTCAGCAGGGGCTTGTGTAAGCCAAACCCGAGGATTCATATGCGGCCCTTTGGTTAATGAATAAAAGTCTTTACCATATTCTCCTTTAAAAAGTTTAAAATCGAGGTGAGAGCCCGTACTACAAGTATCATAGGCTTTATTCCCACCTTGGGTCCCAATTTTAGTGGTATAGTCTATAACCTGACCGACTGAAACATTAATTGTTTTTAAATGATAATAAACCGTTGTATATACTTGACCGTTAACTACATGTCTAATGAAAGCCACAATATGCCCGCAACCGTCTGATGGCCTAGTAATGGAAATAACTTTGCCTGCAGCTACTCCGTAAACTGGAGCCCCCTCATAATTGGTCATATCGATAGCATTATGTTGGCGGCTATTCGTGTTATAATAGTTTTGAGTAATTCGTCCTTTATCTAAAGGCATGTAAAAACCACTAAAACTGCCACCTCCGGTATCAATATTCGGTGTATCTTTATTAAGCCGGTTTTGACAAGCTAGCATATCTTCATAACCTTTACAGCCCATATTTTTAAGGGAATTAACATAATTCATTAATGATTCATATTCTGCTTTATAACTTAAAGAAGAAGCACTTAAATCTTCTATTTCACTTGATAGTTTTGTAATTAATTTAGATAATTCTTCCTGTTTAGTTTTTAGTTCTTTTTGTTTTTGACTTAGTTCAGCTTGCTTTTGACTAATGCTTTTAATATCATTATTATAATCCTTAATTAAATCATCGTTATAACTAGAAAGTTGTTCAGATACGGAAATTCGATAAATAAAATCTGTAAAACTGGAGGCTCCAAAAGCATATTCTAAGTACGCTGAATCACCACTAGATATTTGAACAAATTTCATAATTTCTTTGATTTCTTTATCTTTTTTGGCAATTGATTCTTCTAATTGTTCAATTTCAGCTTCAAGATTTTTAATTTCGTTTTCCGTTGTTGTTATATCTTGGCTAATCTGCTCTTTTTCAGCTAAGGCTTTATTTTTCTCAGCTTCAGTCATTTGTTTTTTGGCTGAAGTTGCTCTTTCAGCTTTTAAGGCAGCTTGTGCTTTAGCTATATATTCATCTAAAGTCTCGGCTTGAGCTTTGTTAAAGGTAGTAAAGAAACAAGTAAAAATAATTAAACAAATTAAAGAAAGTTTTTTCATTTTTCACCTCTTTATTCTTTAAGTATTTTAATGACTTTTTTATAGTCCGGCATATATTTACTCACGGTATTCCAAAATGCTTTTGAATGATCAAAATGAACAAAATGACTTAGTTCATGAATGATCACATAGTCTAAACAAGATAAATCATATCTAATCAATTTGGCATTAAGAGTAATGGAGTCATCTAATTTATGACAAACACCCCATCTGGTTTTCATCGTTCTAATTTTAAGTTTAGGAAATGGGATGTTTTCTTCAAACAATTGATAGCACTTTTCTAAATGCTCGGTAAATATTTTTTGAGTTTGTTTTTTTAACCATTTTTCTAGTTTTTCTTCACTTGACGTATAAAGTTTATTTCCCGCAATTTCGATATTATCAAAGGGTACTATAATTATATCATATTTATAGCCTAAATAATAGAATTGGCTAGCCTTTTCTTGTTTGCACTTGACTTTACTTAACACTTTGCGCAAATAAGCATTTTCACGATCTAAAAGGCTTACAATGTCTCTTTTTGAAGCAAAAAGGTTGGTTGTAACATGAATGGTTAAATCTTCTTTGATTTTAATATAGGTGTTTTTGTTATTTTTGGTTTCCATGATCACGTTATATTTTTCGCCGTCAAGTTTATATTCAAAGTTTTTTACCATATGACCACCTTATCTAATTTTATCATATTTTGTCCAAAAATGGCAATGGTAAATATCGGCAAAATATAAAGAAAAAAAGCGTTTAAGCTTTTTTACATTAAGCAAACCAAATATCCTTAAAGTCGTATTTGAAAACACGATAGGCATATTTTTTAGAAGTATAATTATACGATTTAATGAGCTGGCCATCATGGTCATATTCTCCAAAGACATGAGCTTTACCGGAACTCGTTACATGATTACTTCCAATATCTTGAATACTACTAACAATGCTAGAATATGGAAGTTCAAATGATTTAACTAACGTATAAGTTTTAGTGTGCTCATCGACTAAATACTTATAATACATTGAAGCACTTCCCTCGTCATAAGTCCCTGCCCCTTGATAATTTGACCAGTCAAAGTTTGGCCTTGTTCGGGCCCCTGCATAATTATTATTATAAATTGTCACATAGTATTGACTATCAGTTAAATTGTCATCCCTACTGCAAGTCACTGTGTGTTGTCCAGCGTGGGAAACAAAATCCCCGATTTTGCTATAAGCATAATCTTGATAAATACTATCAGCAATCACACTTTCATCAGCTAAAATATAATCTAAAACTGGGTCAGTATAAATATCATTAATTCTAATTATCATGCTTAATTCGCGGGAGCTTAATAAAATATCTTGACCATCAATTACTTGTAAACTATTTAAATGAATCCAATCCAACTCGTCACCGCCATAGGTATTGCCATTTGCTGGCTCAACTGCGGTATTATAGTAATCTCGAAGATAATCTTTTAAGTCCAATAATTCTGTAACTTCTTTGGTCTTTAAATCTAAACTAATAACAAAATCTTCAATGGTATCTTCCCCATTTTTATTAACTAAAATAACTAAAGAATTATTTTTTTCATCATAAATAAAATCATGGTGCATTGTATAGCCTTTAAGCGTATAAAAATCGGTAATTTGACCTTGACTATTGACTTTGATAAAACCATTATTTTTATAACTATAAATCATACTATTAGCGGCAAAGACTATTCGATCAGTGCGGTATGACTTTAAGGCTAATTCCGAGCGCATGACTCCGTTATTATCATAAAGATAAATGTTGGAATTAAAATTTTTGTCGTGGCCTAAAACAGTATATAGACCATCCGTCAGTTTACTAGTACTAGTCCCATCAGTGGTTTTTAATGTAGTCTCAATATTGGAGGTGGATGCAGGCAAATTAATAGTTAAACGCCTTTGCTCCAGTGTTTGCTTTTCCTTAATTAAAGAAATTTCTAAAGTATTTTTTTTATCGTTAACAAGGCCGATAATTTGAAATTCATAATTAGGTCCACTTTGACTTTTTAAAGTTTGCGTATAATCAGGAGTATCATCCGTCTGGACTATATAAGATAACTGACAATCTTCTTCAGCCCTAAAATACAGATTAATTGCATTATTATTAGTACCATAAGGATTTAAAATAATTAAAGGATTGTCAAAAGTATAGTCGTTACTAGTTAGTTTTTCTTCGATTTTTTCACGAATAACTTTTTGATAATTTTCCGTAAAAATATCGATGTCATCATCTTTGCTAACGACAAAAACATTGGAGCCAATGCTTTCATCTTGGACTAGACTAATATGATTATCAAGCCAAGTAATATCATTTAACTGATTATTTCTAATATTTGGATAAATTATTTTCCAAAATATAATGATGAATACTAGTAAAAGGCCGAATAATAAGAAACATAATTTATATTTTTTAATGAAATTTGATATTTTTTTCAACGTTAACACCTCAAATATATTTTATAAATTCAAGGTGAATAAACGATGAAAAGTATATGAATTTTAAGTGAAAAAAAGAAAGCCTTTTTAGCTTTCTTAAAGTTATTACATAACTGTTAATATGCAGCAAACTAGTAAAATAACTAGGAATACTGCTAAAGCGAATTTCCAAATGTATTTAATCCAAGATTTGTAAGATACATTGAAATAACTAAGACCAGCAATTAGAATAACACTTGTTGGGAATATAATCATACCTAGACTAGCTACTGATTGAATTAATAATCCCGCGATTTGTAAAGAATCAGCATCAAAACTAGTTAAGAATGGTGACATGCCAGCAAGTAAGTAGTATAAATCATTGTAGAAGAAACTACCAACAAGACTAACAAGGCCCGTAATAACTACATTGAAGCCATCGGATAATTCAAAGGCTTTGGCATACATAGTATCAACAATCGTGCCCATACCACTATAAGATGCTTGATATAAAACGGTAAGAATAACACTAGCTAAAGCAGCACATATGGCAGTTGGTAACATTTTTTTAACTCCCGCAATAAAGCTATCAATAAAGCCATTGAAACCAACACGATATACCCAAGCAATTAAAGCAGCAGCTATGATCATGACTGTTACAAATTCTACGTTACCCCAATAACCTAATTGGCTAATACTACTGAATAAGTGTTCAAATATAGCGTAATCACCAATTTTAACGCCCATCACTGACGTATGAATGTCATTAAACCATTCAATATTAAAGGAATAATACCAGTTATACATTCCAATAAATGATACTAAAATCATTAAAGTAATGATAATAACTAATGGAACAATACTAATGGTTTTCTTAACATCAACTTTTTTGACGTCTTTGGCAACTGCCATATTTTGCGTATTTTTCTTAGTAGTTGTTTTTTTCGTAGTTTTCTTTGTTGTTTGTTTTTTAGCCGTTGATTTGGCTGTTTTTGTTGGCTCTGTTTTTGCCTTTTTCTTAGTTGTCGTTTTTTCGGCTTTGACTACTTTTTTAGGTTCACTCTTTTCGGCTTTTTCTGTTTTAGCCGGAATAACTCTTTTGCCAAATTTGACTACAAAGTAAGCTAAAGCAATCGTAAGCAAAACTAACAAAAGTAATTTAGCCCATATTTCGTTATTCATGTCCAAAGATAAAATATTTTTGGTGTAACCCGTAACATTGAAACCATATGTTGAACATACAGAGCCAATAAGAATGGCTCCAACTGTTGAAGCTAAAGCAGTAATTTTGTCATAATTTAAAGCAAAAATGACCGCAGCGAATAATGGCACAAGGGCAAATAAAGGCAATACTAAACCAGTTATTGATGAAAGAATTACAAAGAAAATAACAGTGAAGATTAAAAATCCTTTTTCTTTACCATTAAATTTTTTAGTAATTTTTTCAACCCAAATTTCTAGCGCCCCAGATTTTTCCATAACTCCATATAGACCTCCAATTGCTGCAAAAACTACAGCATATAAGGCAAAAGTTAATAAGGTGGAAATTGGTACGCTGAATAAATCAAACAAGCCAACAGGGTCTGTACCATTCGTGGTTAATTCACCATTTGAATAAGTACCTACCGGAATAATCCAACTCAAAACCACAAAAATTAAGAAAGATATTCCAATTACTTTAAGCAAATTTCTTTTCACTTTTCTCTACCTCCCATGGTCATTATATCAAAGTTTCCTTATAATATAAAGTTTTTTTGTGAAAAAAGTTGATTTTTCATGACTTTTTCACAAAGTCTAAGCCATAAAAAATGAACAAACAAAGTCAAATTTCAAAAATTGACAAATTTAGTTACGCTTGGTTATAACTGCCTTATAAAAATATATTAATTAAAGCCTTAAGATATGTAAAAAGTATATTTATTATTCATATTACTTAATTTAGCTTATGCGAAAAAGTGCAGATATAATAATTGGTGATGCTGACACATCATTATTTAAAAAAAATAGAATCTGATAACGGTTTTATAGTTTAAATATTTATGGTAAAATTAAGATTAAGTTGGTGAATAAAATGAGTGAATTTAAATTTTCAAATACAAATAAACGTTATCATACTTTGGATTATTTTTATAAACAAAAATTTGGCGGTAAAGTTTGTAAAATTAGTTTGAATGCGGGTTTTACATGTCCTAATATTGATGGTAAAGTTGGTTATAATGGCTGTATTTATTGTTCAAAAACTGGTAGCGGGGAATTTGGGGGAAATCCCAAGGAAGATTTAATTAAGCAATTTGAAGAGGTTAAGAAAATGATGGAGCGAAAATGGCCTCATAGTAAATATATTGGCTATTTTCAAGCTCGCACGAATACTTATGCTCCCTTACCTATATTAAAACAAAAGTATGAAACTATCTTAAAATTAGATAATGTGGTTGGTTTAGCTATTGCTACACGTCCAGATGCTATAAGTGATGAATGTTTGCAGTACTTAAGTGATTTGAACAAGCGCACTTTTTTGACGGTGGAACTGGGATTACAAACAATTCACGAAAAAACAACTAAGTTAATTAATCGTTGCCACGATTTAAAATGTTTTGAAATCATGGTAAAACAGTTGCAAGAGCGTGATATTTTTGTTGTAGCCCATATTATTAATGGGCTTCCTTATGAAACTAAAGAAGATATGTTAGAGACAGCAAAGTACTTAAATAAAATAGGCATTGATGGGATTAAAATTCACATGCTGAGTGTTATTAAAAATACCCCTTTAGCTCAAATGTATAAACAAAAGCCTTTTCCGCTTCTGACTGAAGCAGAATATGTTAATATTGTCTGTGATCAATTAGAAAATTTAAAACCGGAAATTGTTATTCAAAGACTTACTGGTGATCCACT
>CALVJP010000014.1 GCA_944332215.1 uncultured Bacilli bacterium | reverse complement strand
TTCGTTAGATTAGGTATTAGGCTATTTTTCTATAAGAATGCGTGGCAAGTTTTGTTGCTTTAGCAATGAAATTGGCGATAGCATTCTTCTTTTTATTTAAACTTGATTTAAATAAAAAGGCAACAATACCACTTACGATTAGTTTGTGGTATGTTGCTTAAATGGGGTTTCAAAAGGGTCTCCCTTTGCACACTATTCCTAGATGGCTTGTCCATCTTGGTAGTGTGTTACTATCTTGTCTAAAAGATAGTTTATATTACCAAGCCATTAGTTAGGTAATTTTTTTGGCAAGGTGCTTTTATTTATGGAGCAATTTTAATATATTTTTAAATCTTCATAAAAAGAATGAATAACAAAGTTTTTATAATGAATTTATGATTTTGTTTAACTCTTTATTTTACTATTTACACTATTCTTCTTTTGTTTCTCTTATAATCGTCTCAAAATTTGTTTTGCCTTACTTAACATAACCATATGAAGTTAAGTCCCACTTATTTAGATTTTAAGTTTTATTATTAGAATTTTTTTAAATAAAATTTTCCAATTTTAGAATTTACAATTCATAAATTAACTATTCTGTATTTTTTTTAACTTTAATTATTTGTTTTTTAATTTTCTGTTTATTTTCTTTTTCATCTAAAACGACAAAATATTCTACTTCATGATAATTAAACATTTTCGCTTTCACTATCATTTTTTAAGAAGTCTACTTTTTCATATTTTGGAATAATTATTTCAGGACTTCCTGTGTCAATAATTGTTCCGTTGTCAATTACTATAATGTAATCCATATCTTTAAGTGTTGATAGTCTATGCGCTATACATATTAAAGTTTGATTATTAAAATATTTATGAATATTTTGTTGTATTTTGAATTCAGTATTATTATCTAAACTACTTGTTGCTTCATCAAATATAACAATTTTTGAATCTCTTAAAAATATTCTGGCTAACGCAATTCTTTGTCTTTGTCCACCAGATAACTTTATTCCTCTTTCTCCAACAATAGTATCATATTTATAATCAAGTTTTTCTATAAAATTGTGCAATTCAGCTTTTTTGGCAGCAGCTACTATTTCATTATAACTTGCTGTAGGTTTTGCTATCCTGATATTTTCATATATAGTAGAATGCAATAATATCGTTTCTTGTGGAACATAAGTTAAATTCTCGTATATTGATTTTGTATTATAGTCATTAATATCTTTATTATCAATTAATATTTTTCCTTTTTGTGGTGTGTAAAACTTAAAAAGCAAATTTACCAAAGTCGTTTTTCCACTACCACTAACACCAATAATACCAACTTTTTGTTTTTCTTTTATGGATAAATCAAAATTTTGAAAAACATTGTTCTTAGTATATTTAAATGATACATCGTCAAATTTTATAGTTCCTTTATCAATCTTAATCGGTTCCTTATTGTCATCTAATAAATTTGTGTCATCATATAATAAATTATAACAATTTTTAAGCTTTACAAATATTTCTCCAATATGAATATATGACCAAGCAAAATGAGTGGTATCACTTTTCAATGAAATCATAGCATTTATAAAAAATATTAAATTACCTAAACTAATTAAATTTTTACTAAACATATTAGCAGAATAGAATAATAAAACTGCAAAAGTTATCACATATACTACATTCGCAATTGCACCATAAGTAAATTCATTAGCAGATGCTTTATTTTTAAAATAGTTAGTTTCTTGTTTTTTAGACTTTAATGTTTTTGAAAAATTTTCAACTGCACCATAAACTCTTAAAGAAGTAAAGTTCAAAATAGAGTCATTTAATACACCCGTATATTCTCTATTAAATTCTTGTGATTTTTGAATAAGTGGTAAATACTTTTTGGAAAAATATATTAATCTAGTTATAATTATTCCAACAAATAAAATAAATGCTGTAATAAAAATTTTAATATCTATTGTATATAAAATTATCAAACTACTAATCATAGACGTCAGTAATGACATAAATCCTGTTGTAATTCTAGTATTTAAATTAACTATTTCATCGTTTACCTCATTAATAGAAGATGAAATTTTGCCACTAAAATTATTTACAAAAAATGGATAACCCTTTTTATCTAAATTATTAAATAATTTTTCTGATATATAAGGTGTTTGTTGTTTTACCATGTATATAGTTCTTGTAATATTGGAAATATAGAAAAATATTAACTCTAATATAATTACCCCTAATAAAACTATTATAACCTTATATAAATCATTCATTTGAAAATTGTTAGTAGTAGGTAAATCAATAATCCCTTTAATTATATATTGTTTAATCAAATCAAAAATTTGTGATATAACCATACTGAATACCATTACTGTTGTTAAAAGTTTGACAGGTTTATATAACGAAAATACAAAACGTATAAATTTTCCATTTTTACTCATTTACATCACATCCTTTTAAACGATTTTTAAATTGTAAATTATTTATATTATATCACAATTTCTTACCTACGGACAGTTTTTTAAATAAAGTTAGTTGATAATTTATATTATATATAAAACTCTTCTTAAAACATATTAAAAACAGCTCTTTTATGCTACAATAGTTTTGTACAATAGAAAGTAGCTGAGCTGTATGAATAAATTTTATAATAATCAAAACAAATTTGCAAGTAGTTTTAAAAAATTTTTAACAAAATCTATTCCCAATATTAGAAAAACACAATTAAATATTATTCCTTATATTATATTAGGTATGATTATCTCTGAATCTTGTGTTCCTTCTGATATTGCGAAAGTCTTAAAAGATGAATTCTCCTCCATTCATTTTGATTCTATTATCAAAAGAATTAGAAGATTTTTCTCTAATAAATTATTTAATCCTTATATTTTTTATAAGCATTTAATTGTTTACGTTCTAAAAAGTTTTGTTCCTAAACATAGTGATAAAGTTCTTTATATCACTTTTGACCACATGTTTAGTAAACATAATTATACTGTTTTTATGATGTCTTTACGTATTGGAACTTTTGGTATTCCTATTTACTTTAAATGTTTTAAAGATTATTCTAATAATGATGCTTTTAAATTAAATACGATGGAAACTGGTATTAAGTCTGTTTCTGCTTTATTTAAAAATACCGATTTTAAATTAGTATTTTTGGCTGATCGTTGGTTTGGTTCTTTTAAAATACTTAGAATTATTGATGAACTGAAACATACTTACTGTATTAGATTAAAAGGTAGTATTATTGTTTATAAAGATGGTAGTAAGTTAAAAGCTAAAAAATTAAAGCATCGTAAATATCATTCTGTTATTCATAAAGATGTTTTAATTACCGATGAAAGGTATAAAACAAATATTGTTTACTCTCCTACTAACAATACCAAAGATCCTTGGATTATTGTTACCAATGGGGATACTTCAAAAGCTTTAAGAAGTTATTCTTATCGTTTTGGTTCTATTGAAACAATGTTTAAAGCTCAAAAATCAAATGGTTTTAACTTAGAAAAAATTTCTAATTCTAGTTTAGAATCTTTTGAAGCTATGTATACCATGGTTTGTACTTGTATTTTATACCTTACTATATTAGGGATTGATTACTCTAAAAATACCAGATGTTATAGGAAAGTAAAAATTGAAACGCACAAAACCTATATTATAGATGGAAAGAAAATCAAGAAAAGAATGATGTCTTTATTTAACATAGGATTAACTCTATTTAAACTTGCTTTTAACTCTTTAAATTACATTAGAATTCCTCTTTCTTTCAAACTTTATGATATTTGAGTTCGGGAACTTAACTCTATAATTGAAAAAAATGTGAAAATCTTTTTTGTATGCCATAATTTTCACATTTTTATCTAGAATTTCTAATTTATTAAGCAAGTTTAGTTATTTGTATATAAAATACTCATCTATTGGACGTACTTTTTCCTCTACAAACCCACATAAATACTAGGATTATTCAAAACTGTCCGTAGGTAAGCACAATTTATAATATATTTATTTAAAAAGCTATAAATTCATTTCAAAGTCATCAGATTTATCATAATCTTTTTCCAATTCATCTATATCCTTAACTCTTGTTTTTAAATAATCCGGTGCCTCTACATAGTCAAATAATTCATCTTGTTTAGTTGTTCCCCTAGATATTTTAATTACATCATTCATATCAAAATCATTATTATCATAATAATCTTTAACTTCAAGAGTTGTTTCATCTTTTGTCTTTTCATTACCAAATTGTAATATCTTTCTAAAAAATTTCTTAATTGCTTCTAATAGTGTTTCAATATAATTTCTTAATTTATTATTTTCTTCAGTCAAGTTTTGATTTCTAGTAGTAAGAGATTTAACTTCTTTTTTTAAATTTGTATTTTCTTTTTCTAGTATTTGATGACTTTTAGTAAATGTTTCTACTTCATTAAATAATTGTTCTATTTTAGGTTGAAAATCTAATAGTTTTTTAGTTTCTTTAATAACATTATTCATAGATTCAAATGTTTCGGTTTTAACCTTAATATATTCATTACCAAAGATAGTG
>CALVJP010000013.1 GCA_944332215.1 uncultured Bacilli bacterium | reverse complement strand
GCATTTAATTCATGGTGGAGTGACAATGGATATGTAGGCTATATGCATGGTGATATGAGTGATAATCAAATAAGTGAATATGATGTAGCTTTCACATACACAGGTTTGTCAAGTACAGCTAAATATTATTTTGGAACAAGTTATACATATGACAAAGATAGTAATGTATTTAAATTAGATGGTGACTTAGTGGCTGAGACATTAAGTGAGTATAATACCAACCATAATAGCTCAAAACTTTATTCATGTTTCTCAACATCAAGTACAGGAACATGTCAAAGATTAAGTCATGTTCAAAAGTATGTAAGTGCCACCTCGATGAACGTGACAGCTGTCGAATATTCAAGTACTTCATATGAAAAAGCGCATGCTAATGAGCGTGACAGCACAATAAAAACATACTTAGATAGTTGGTATGCTAGTAACTTAAATACGTACAATGATAAAATATCAAATGAAGCAATATTCTGTAATGACCGAACAATATCAAGTTACAACACGAATCAATATAAGAATACCGGTTACGGAGTAACACCCACTATATATGGTTATGAACGATTTTATGCATGGAATGGAGCAGCTAAGGGACCAAGATTAACTTGTCCACAAGCTAATGATAAATTCAGTGTATCCACTACTACTGGAAATGGAGCCTTAACATATCCAGTAGGATTAATAACAGCCGATGAGGTAAATATGGCTGGTGGAAAAACAGGAGCTCAGAATACTTTATATTATTTGTATTCAGGTACTTACTACTGGACCTTGTCGCCGTCCAACTTCAACAATTGGGGCGCTGCTAGCGAGTTTAACGTCACTAGCACCGGCGAGCTCTCTGGCTGGGCTTATGTGAGCCCTGGCTACGGCGTCCGCCCAGTTATCAATCTAAACCCTAATAATCTAACATTCACAGGAACAGGGACTCTGGAAGATCCTTTTGTTGTTTCGTAAGAAACAACTTTCCTTGAATTTGGTTAGAACAATTGGTCAAAAATGACTCTTCATTTTTGACCCGGGGCTAATCTATTAATTAGTCAAGCGTTTGTCGCCGTCCAACTTCAACAACAATTCCAACGCTAACGAGTTTAACGTCACTAGCACCGGCGAGCTCAATGGCTGGAATAATGTGAACAATGGCTACGGCGTCCGCCCAATTTCCATCTTCATTTGTAAAAATAAAAAATGGGGCTAATCTGTTAAGTGGTCAAGTGCTTGTCGCCGTCCAACTTCAACAATTGGGGCAATGCTAACGAGTTTAACGTCACTAGCACCGGCGAACTTACGAACAACAATGTGAACAATGGCTACGGCGTCCGCCCAATTTCCTACTACAATTAGCATATATTTGCTAATGACCCGAGAAGTTATAGGGTTACGGCTCATAACGAGAGGAAGTAATTGCTAAGGCAATAATCGATAAATTAGATTGGAAACAAGGTTAGTCCCTTGCTATAAGCTAAATATAAGATATAGACGTCATATGACTTTGCTTATATGACTAAGGCTATATTACTTAGTAAGGAATACTTTGTTATTCCTTACTATTAAATATTTGGAGGCTCATATGAAATTATATGATAATTATACCGATTTAAAATCCAATTTAATGGAGACAGTAGTCTTAATTAAAAACGGCAAATTTTATATTACCTTTGATAACGATGCTCTACTTTTAAGTCATTTATTCAAATATAAAAAAGTCAATAACAAAGTAGGTTTTCCCGACACTTCTTTACCGCATATTTTAAAAAAATTAGAAAAAAGCGAAATAAACTATTTTATTAATGAAGAAACAAAATACAAAGCTTTAACAAATCAATATTATATTTTGTTACAAAAAGCCAACGAAGAGTTAATTGTTACTAATATGTGTGAAAGTCTGATGCTACAAATAAAAACCAAAATAAGTGAAGATTTTGCTAATTACGATAAAATAAGAAAGCTACTTGATGAATTATAATTTTAAAGTATTAAATAACTCTTATAAAACTATTAATTATATTAACAAAATTCTTCCCAACTTTCCTAAAAAAGAAGTCATCTTAAAACAAAATATAGAAAAAGCTTGTTATACCATTATTGAAAATATCTTTGCTTATAATATCAATGAAAGTACACGGATTAAAGATAAAAACCTTAAAGAATTACTTATTAATTTATCCATGATAGATTTTTATATCCGCGTCTCTTATGATAAAAAAATTATTAGTAAACATCAATTTGAAGTAATTAGTCGTTTTATAATAGAAATCAAGAAAATGGTTTATGGTTTAAAAAAAAGAGAGGTAGAGAGCCCATGAATAAAAAGAAGATCATCATAATATTCCTTATTCTTATCATCATTGCATTGCTTATTTATGTTTTATTTATGAAAACCAGTAATCCCGTAGAGGTAGCGAGGAACACTGTCAAACATGAAACAGTCGAATCTCTTTACCAGACAGTGGAAGTAAGTAACTGTACAGAATTTATTAGCTATGATCAAGATACCAATGTAAAAGATATGGCTACCGAATCAATCCTTTACATAATCTTTAACCAAATGCAAAAAGATAAAGTTTTAAAAGAGCAAATCACCTTAGAAGAATATCAAATATCAGCCGGTAAAGTTTTTCAAACCAAACTTTGGCCTGATGTTTTTGAAAATTATTTATACGATGGCTATCATTATACTTTAAAAGAGGGGATGATAAAAAGAGAAAAAGTCACTTGTGATAATCAACAATATATTTCAAAGCTTTACGGATATAGTAGTCAAGATGAAAAACTAGAAGTAGATGTTGCCGTAGCCTATGTTAAAAATAATAAAGTATATGATTTAAACAATAAAGAGATAGGAAATTATAATGAAAATGATTTAAATAAAATTTTAGATAAAGGAACTATTCAAGTATATAATTATATTTTAGTAAATGATAATTATTATTTAAATAGTATCGGAAATAAATAATGGCAGTAAATTATCAAGATATTTTATCTATTGATAAAATAATTGAAGTATATAAGAATATTCGTTCAAATACCTGCCATAAAGAAAAGCTGGTTCGTTTTGAACTAGCTTTTTCTTGTAATGTTATCAAAGTTTTTGATGCCCTTCAAAATAGACAGTATTTTCATCATTGCTATAATCTATTCTTAATTTCTAAGCCCAAATATCGTATCATTATGAGTGAAATTATGTATGATAAAATTGTTAATCATCTTGTTAGCAAATATATTTTGCTGCCTGCCTTAAATCCTAAACTAATCGAAATGAATGTAGCTACCAGAATAGATAAGGGAACCAAAGCGGGAATTTATTACACCAAAAAATATATCAATAACCTAAAACAAAATCATGATAAAATTTATGCCCTAAAATGTGATATTAGCAAATATTTTTATAACATTGATCATGAAATACTTTTAAATAAATTAAATAAAGACATTGATGATAAAGAAATTTTAAAATTACTTACCAATATTATCCATAGCACCGATGAAGCATATGTCAATATTAATATTGATAGAATGATCAGCAAAGAAATCACAAGATTACAACAACTAAATATTTCAGATTCAGAAAACAAAATAAACCAGTTAAAATCTTTACCTCATTATATTAAAGGCCGTGGTTTGCCGATTGGTAATGAAACTAGTCAGATTTTGGCTATTTATTATTTAAATGACTTAGATCATTATATTAAAGAAAAACTCAAAATAAAGCACTATGTTAGATATATGGATGATTTTATTTTATTTCATTATGATAAAGAATATTTAAAGTATTGTCTTAAAAAGATCAAAATAGAATTGG
>CALVJP010000012.1 GCA_944332215.1 uncultured Bacilli bacterium | reverse complement strand
TTAAAAGGGTGATAACCATGCAAAAAGTATTTTTAGTTAGTTCACTAGGTGCAAGTGAGCAAATTAATGGAGTAAAAAAACCTAAGCCAATCAATGATTGTAATGGCCTTAAAACCATTTTAAATTCTAAATTAGAAAAACGCGAAAACTTTGTGTTTATGGCTAGTAATCCTAGTGATTATCAGCAAAATGATTTATATGCTCAAAGGATCTTCACCAGTTTTCAGTTAAGTAAAATGCCTTTTAAAAATTTAATAATAATCGATGAACGCTCCACCTTGGATTTAAAAGAAGTGATCATGATGGCGGATCTAGTGTTTTTAGCAGGTGGTCATACTTTAACTGAAATGCAATATTTTGAAAAAATAAAATTGCGAGCATTGTTAAAAGATTATTCGGGCGTTATTCTTGGACAAAGTGCTGGGGCCCTTAACTTAGCTAAGACCGTTGTTTGTGCACCTGAATATGTAGAAGAAATTGGCGCCGAATATTTATGGCCAGGCCTTGGAAAAACTTGGATTAATATTGAGCCCCATTTTAACTTAGAAGTAAATAGTGAAGCAGATAAATTATTAAGAGAAGAGCTTTTAAAAGTGTCAGTTAATAATCCCCTTTATGCGTTGCCAGATGGCTCATTTGTATTTGATGATGGTTTAAAGGCCATTTTATACGGTGAAGCTTATTACTTAGATGGAAAGATAACTAAAATTTGTCAGCAGAATGAATTTATAGTGTTAAATAACCAAGGAGGAGTAAATGAAAACATATAAATTAAATGACCAAGAATATGAATTAATAAAAAATTATCGTGACGGGTTTGATTTGCAAGAAACCAAAGCGAAATTCACTGATTATTTTACTGATTATGATTATATTCTTGGCGACTGGGCTTATGGAAAACTACGCTTAAAAGGTTTTTGTGAGCAAACGAATAAATTGTTTAAACCCTTAAATGATTTTAAAGGAGTGGAAAAATATATTAAAGACTATTGTGCTTATAATTGTCGTCATTTTATTTTAAAGAAAAAGCAAGATTGAATTTTCGAAGGACTTAGCTATAAATAGTTAAGTTTTTTGTTTTCGGTAAAACTATGTTTTTGGAAAATTTATGAAATATTTGTCTGAGTGTGGCCAAATATTGCATAAAATGGTATAATGAATATACGATAGGAGGTCAAAATGGAAATTAAGGAACTAATTAGTACATATGACGAATATCAAAAGCAAATAAATGACTTATGGAGGTCACTTTGACCCCGAAAATAAAACTATAAGACTTAAGCAATTAGAACGAGAAATGAATGAGCCTAATTTTTGGAATGATAAGCGTCATAGTGAAGCCGTGATTGCCGAATTTAATAATCTTAAAAGTCAATTAGACCAAGTAAAAGAATTAAAAGAACAAATCGAATTTTATCAAGAAGCCTTAAATCAGGAAGCCGATAGCCTAGAAATTTATAACTGGGCTAATAGTGAGGCCCCTAAAATTAAAGATGCCTTAGAAAAACTAGCTTTGTTTTTACTTCTTAATGGCGAATATGATAGCCATGATGCCGTTTTAGAAATCCATGCTGGTGCGGGGGGCACAGAGGCCTGTGACTGGGCTAATATGCTTTATCGCATGTATGCGCGCTGGGCGGAAAAAAAAGGATATAAATTAGAAGTTACTTTTGAACAGCCGGGGACTGAGGTTGGCATAAAAAGTATTGCTGTAATAGTGAAAGGACATAATGCTTTTGGATATTTGCAAGGTGAAAAGGGCATCCACCGTTTAGTGCGAATTTCCCCTTTTGATAGTAATGCCAGACGTCATACTTCGTTTGCCGCGGTTGAAGTAAGTCCAGTTATCGATGATGATATTGCTATTGACATCGATGAGAAAGATTTGAGAATTGATGTTTACCGAAGTACCGGAGCAGGTGGGCAAGGCGTGAATACTACGGATAGTGCGGTGCGAATCACCCATTTGCCTACCAAAATTGTGGTAACTTGTCAAAACGAACGTAGCCAGTTACAAAATAAAGAAAAATGTATGCAAATATTAAAAAGTAAACTTTATGAATTAGAAAAATCAAATAAAGAAGCCGAGCTAAATAAATTAAAAGGTGAACAAAAAGAGATAAATTTTGGCTCACAAATTAGAAGTTATATTATGTGCCCTTATACTTTAGTGAAAGATCACCGGACAGAAGCTGAAGATGTGAACGTTAATAAGGTATTAGATGGCGATATTGATAAATTCATTAATGAATATTTAAAGGGGAAATAATATGTTATTTAAAAATACTTTTGATGATAGTAAAATTGTAAAAGAAATATATAATAGTGCCAAATTTAAACGTTATAGTGTATTTATGATTGGCGTATTTTTGCAAGCTTTAGCTTTTAACATTTTTATTTTACCAAGTCATATGGTTTTTGGTGTTAGTGGTGTAGCCGTAGTCTTTGAAAGTATTTTCCACATTAATCCCGCTTATGTTATTTTCTTAGGTAATATTCTTTTAATTATTGCAAGCTTAGTTTATCTAGGTAAAGAAGTGACTGGGCGAACTATTTTAGGCTCCATTTTATACCCTTTATTAGTCCAAATAACGGCCTTTATACCGAATTATATTGATTTAGGTGATACCGAGCCGGTAATTATTGCCTTAACAGGAGCAGTTATATATGGTTTTGGCATTGGACTTGTATTAAAAGAAGGTTTTTCAACTGGTGGCAGCGATGTCTTAAAACAAATCGTATCCAAATATGGAAAGAAATCAATGGGACAAGCAACCATGTATGTCGAGGGTATCATTGTTCTAGCCGGAGTTTTTGTCTTTGGCTGGCAATCCTTTATATATTCGGTTATATCTTTAGCCATTATGACGATCTTAACGGATAAAGTAATTTTGGGAATTTCCCATTATAAAACCTTTCAAATTATTACAACAAAAGAAAAAGAAGTGAAACAATTTATTTTAAATCAATTACACCATGGTGTAACCATGATAGATAGTCATGGAGGTTTTACGGGGGATCGGCGCAAAATAATGTTATGCACCGTGCCAACAAAAGAATATTTTTTATTAAAAGAAGGTATTATGCATATTGATAAAAACGCTTTCTTTATCGTAACAGATACTTATGAAGTAAAAGGTGGGAGTAGAAAGAAGGAATTGTATGGAGTTAATTAGATTAGTAAATGTTAAAAAAACTTATAAAACAGGTGTAACGGCCATTCAAGGATTAAATTTATCCATCAATAAAGGCGAATTTGTTTTTATTATTGGCTCAACGGGGTGTGGTAAAAGTACCTTGATCAAAATGCTTTACCGCGAAGAAAAACCAACCGCCGGTCAGATTATTGTTGGCGGCATTGATGTTGGAAAATTAAGAAATGGTAAAGTTTATAAAATTCGAAGAAAAATTGGCGTAGTTTTTCAAGATTATAAGTTACTTCCTAAATCAACCGTTTATGAAAATGTGGCTTTTGCTTTAGAAATATTCGGCATTCCGAAAGATGAGATTCATGCTAAAGTTATCAAGGTTTTAGAATTAGTTGGTCTTAAACATAAAATTAAAAGTTATCCGGCGCAATTATCTGGGGGTGAACAACAACGTGTAGCTATTGCTAGAGCAATTGTCAATGGCCCTAAATTATTGATATGCGATGAGCCCACTGGTAATTTGGATCCGAAAACAAGTATGGAAATTATGACCGTATTAGAAGAAATTAATAAACTAGGGACGACGATTATTATGGTTACCCACAGTATTGATATAGTTAAAGAAATGAATAAAAGAGTTATTGTGTTAGATTCAGGGAGAGTACTTAAAGATTATGAGAAAGGGACGTATAGATAATGAAAACATTTAGAATTATTGGACGAAATATTAGAGATGCTTTTAAAGGAGTTTTCCGCAACTTTTCATTATCCCTAGCTTCAATATCTTGTATTACAATAACTTTAATTGTGGTTGCAGTATCAATTATTCTTTCTTATAATGTGGATAATTTCACGAAACTAGTGGAAAAAGATGTTACCATTGTGGCTTTTTTAGATAACGAGCTAAAAGATGAACAAATTGATGAAATTAAAGATAAAATTAGCTTAATTAATAATGTGGAAAAATACGAATTTGAATCAAAAAACGATATTACACAAGACATGATGGATTCTTCTGAAGTTTTTGAAAGTATTATGAAAAATTGGAGTGAAGAAGAAAACCCTATTCAAAATACGTTCCAAGTAAAAGTTAAAGATATTGAGCACATTGATAGTGTCGCCAAAGAAATAAAACAAATCGATGGAATTACTTTAGTTAAATATGGAGAGGGAATGGTTGAACAATTAGTTTCTGTTTTCGACATTGTTCATAAAATCTGTATTGTATCAGTTGTGGCCCTTATTTTAGTAACTGCATTCTTAATTTCTAATACAATTAAAATTACAATTGCTTCGAGACAAAGAGAAATTGGTATTATGCGTTTAATTGGAGCCTCTAATTTAAATATTAGAATCCCCTTTATTATTGAGGGCTTGTTATTAGGTGCTTTAGGCTCAATTATTCCAATTATAGCTACAATCTATGGTTATTCTACTTTATATTCTAATTTTAATGGCCAGCTCTTCTCACCATTTATTAAACTTATTCCTCCAACACCGTTTATTTATACAACGTCTTTGATTTTACTAGGTATTGGCATTATTGTGGGAATGTTTGGATCATGGCGGGCTGTGCGAAAACATTTAAAAATTTAAAGGACTGAAGCGAAATTTCGTTACAGTCCTTTTTGTCAATAGCTTCAATTACTTAGCTATATCATTTATATTTTTTTAGCATGTACTACTAGTCTTTGTTTTTCTCCATAGCAGGTCGATAAAGTTAAAATTTTATCATTATTATTAACACTCACTTTAAAATCATAAATACTTCGTTTTGTAATCAAATTGATAAAATTCGTAAATTCATCACCTGAAAAATTCGTTTTTAAATAATCATTAGTGCTATTGATTTTATATATAGAAAAGATTTGCCACGTTGCCGCTTCTGTTTCTGTATTAAAAATTATTTTTTGATTATTTTTGTTAGTATACCAACTTTTATATAAAACTTTATACAAATTAGCAAACATTACTCCACCACTATCATGGCCATAAATGATGGTGTTTTGATTTAAATTAGGTACGCTGTTGCGATAATCCATAAATATCCAACCATATCTATTGGAATTATTTTCAAAATCTTTATTTAAGTAATAATCATTATCACTATGTTTAACTACCGGATAATCTATATTAGTTCCTTTTACGGTAAGCCAGCCGACTGTTTCATTATTAATTTGTTTCAAATCATTAAACATTTTAGAATACTGTTTATTATAAGTGGTTAATACTTCTTCTTTTTCCTCCCCTTTTACTGCCTCAGGAGTGTTTATTTCCACTTTGTATTTGTTAACCTCTTTAGTTAGTTTTTTGGCTTTGTTTTGATCTATTAAAAACAAAGATAAATATATAATAACGCCAATAATAAGAATAATCAATGATATTTTTATTATATTTAAAACAATTTGCTTTTTTTTGTTTTTTTGAATATATTCATCAGAATATATAATTTTAAATTTAACTTTTTTATATTTCTTTTTTAACTTTTTTAACTTTTTAAAATCATTAATAACATTGCCGTTTTTTTCATATATATTGATAACAATATCATATTGTTTTTTTTCATTAATTATTTTAGCAAGTTCACCAATTTTTTCAAAATTATAATCTTGCACATCATAATGTTTCTTAGTCATATTTTATTGCTCCTTTATAATTAATAATAACACACTAAAAAGGAAATGTAAACGCCGAAAAAGGCTAAAATATAGGGATTAATTTTTAGCATAAAATTTAAATAAATCGGACTAAGAAATGTTAAAAATATATTGCTTTTGTGAAAATTATGTGATATAGTGAAATTGTAAGAAAGGAAGGTATGAGATGAAGAAACTAAAAATGTTTGGATTTACCTTAATGGCTATGTTTGTAGGGATTATAGGTGCTAGTGCTTTAGAGCTTGGCGATACTATTAGTGCGGATGGAAAATTAACTTACACCAAAGAAGCTGATGAGACTTTTTCTTATCAAATAATTAGAGTCAGTGCTGATAACTGGGCTACTGTAAGTTCAGATGTAGCAACAATGTTAGTTTCAGTTGAAGCTAACACGGCTCAATTAGAACAAGATATGGCTAGTTATGAAAACGCAGTAAAAATTTACGAAAAAGCTTTAGCAGCATACGAAGCTGATGACAGTACTGCCAACAAAACAGAGCTTGAAATTGCAGAAGCTGATATGAATGCGGCTTATAGCTATGTTGAGCTTTCTATGCAAGAGCTAAGAAATTCTTTTAACAAAACTATGAATTACGTTAAACAAGTTGCGCCTGTTGGAAATATGACAGAAGTTAATGATAGTGCTTTAACTGGAGAAATAGCTATTGATATGACTGGGGCCGAAGCTGATGATATTTATATTGTTTGGCTTAAATCTGACGAGTATAAAGTTTTAGCTGATGATGGTATTCTTCTTGGTGAAATATATACTCCATCTGGTCAATTAATGCCAACATTGCCAGGCGATACTACTGTTCCGACATTACCTGATACTATGAATAATAAGACTCCAAATGAAAATATTGAAAATCCAAAAACAGGTGTTAGCATGCCAATCGCTGCTAGTGCTGGAATCGTTGCTTTAGCCATTGCTGGTACCGTAGTTGTATCTAAAAAACGTTTATTCAAACAATTATAGTTGTTTGTTAGTGTCAAAAGAGGGATGATAAAATTCATCCTTTTATCATGCCAGAAATAAGGAATAATTTAGCTATAACTAAAAGCTATTCTTCGATAAGATTAATTGTTGTCATGAAATAAAATAATGTTACAATCTTTTTTTTGTGATATAAAACGGGGAATATTCATATACTTATGTGGGTGATAATATGGAATTTAATGTAGGGGATTTAGTTACGCGTAATTCACATGGGAATGATGTCGTTTTTAAAGTAATTGCAATTGAGGGGAATAATTGTAAGTTAAAAGGATTAAATATCCGACTTTTGGCTGATGCTGCTTTAGATGATTTAAAAAAACATAATAATGAAGATATTGAGGATGAAAAAGGTTTTTTAGACCGCTTAGAAACAACCGTTGAGCTTAATCGCAATGACTATTTTTATTTACCAGGTAAAATTTTACATATCGATAGTGATCCTGAATATTTAGCCAGGTGTTTAGATTATTATAAAAAAATAAATATTTGGGCGCTGGGGATTAATGAAAAAGAAGAAAATGTACCTGAGCATATTAAAGAGTGGCTCACAGAATATAAGCCCAATATTGTAGTCATTACGGGCCATGATGCTTATTATAAACGCAAAGGAAACACGGATAATTTGGCGGCTTATAAAAGCAGTGGATATTTTGTTGAAGCCGTACGAAAAGCCCGGGAGTATGAAAATAGTCATGAAAAGTTAATTATTATTGCTGGAGCTTGTGGCTCGTATTACGAAGAATTAATTAAAGCGGGGGCTAATTTTGCCTCTAGTCCTAAACGAGTCAATATTCATGCTTTAGATCCGGCAATTGTGGCTTCGCGGATGAGTTTAGCCGATATTAATAAAGATATTGATTTAAAAAATATTTTAGACCGGACCAAATATGGTAAAGATGGTATTGGGGGTATTATAACAAAGGGGACAATGTATGTTGGATATCCTCGATAAAGGTGTTTTTGATAATCAAACGATTAAAAAAGCCCTAAATAATTATTTAGGTAAGACCGTAACTATTAAATATAATTTGGGCCGCAATAAGTATGAAACATATAGAGCCACGATAAAAAGTTTGTATAATTGTGTGTTTTTAGTAGAGGTCGATGATGGCAATCGCGGGGTAAAATCGTTCTCATATGCCGATATTATTACAAAAACTATTAAAATTTACGATAATTAAAGGCTAAACGCTTGCGTTTTTTTGGAAAATATTGTATACTGGGGTTGTAAACTAGGTACCAGAAGGGAGAGGTTAGCTTGAAAATTACTTCAGTTAATGTACGAAAAATCGAAAAAGATAATTCCCGTATTCGCGGAATTGCTTCAGTTGTCTTAGACGATTGCTTTGCAGTTCATGGAATTAGAATTATTGAAGGTGATGGTGGCTTATTTATTGCTATGCCAAGTCGCAAAACCAATAATGATGAATACCACGATATTGCTCACCCAATAACCCAAGAATGTCGTAAGACGTTTGAGGATGCAATTATTGAAGAATATAACAATACAAAAGACGAATAAGTCTTTTTTTTTCATATTCTAATTTTTAAGAGCATACAATGGTAGTAGGAGGGAACATTATGGACAAGATGGATACAATGTCATCATTAACACATGCAATCACGCTTAATGAAAGAAAAAATATTATGATAACAGGCGTAAAGAAAATTGACAGTTTTGACGAAGATGAATTTTATTTAGAAACCACTATGGGAAATTTGATAATTAAAGGTGAGGAATTAGAAATAATAAAATTGGATACTTATCAAGGTAATGTTTCAATTAAAGGCAAGGTTGATAGTTTAACTTATACGGAAAATGGCAAAAAAGATAAAGAAAGTGGAGTATTTAATAAATTATTTAAATAATGGATTTACAGACGCAGCTAATTACTTTAGGTTTTTCTTTTCTTTATGGTTTCTTTTTCTCGCTTTTTCTTGGACTTAATTATAAGATAATCTATCACGATAATAAATATATTAAGTTTATAGGAACGTTTTTAGTCGTTTTAATTGGGGTTTTATTTTATTTTGTACTCCTTCGTCAAATTAATTATGGCGTATTTCACCCTTATGAAATTTTAATGATTATTCTAGGGGTAGCTTTAGAGTGTGGGATTGCCAAACATTTTAAAAAATGATATACTTACCTTAGAATAGTGGTGATTCCATGGCGCACAAAAAAATTGCTAAAACAGCGAAACGACGTTTAACAATTTTAACCCCAATTGTTATTTTAGCAGTTGGGTATTTTGCCTTTACCTTAATCACTACTGGGGTGCAATTATTTCAATTAAATAATGAAGAAAAACAGTTGAAAGAACAATTAAAAGATTTAAAAGGCCAATCAGAGGAATTAAAAACTGAGATTACGAAATTACAAGATAAAGACTATGTGGCTAGGTATGCCAGGGAAAATTATTTGTATACTAAAGATGGTGAGTATGTCATTAAAGTTGATACGGAGGAAGAAGAAAAAGAAGATAATAAGTTTGTACTTGATGAAAGCTATATTATATATGGAGCTATTGGTTTAGGCCTTTTTGTGATTTTATATATCATTTTTAAACACCGTAAGAAGAAAAAAGAAAAGTCTTTAAAGCAAAAAAAGACTAGTCGAAAAAATAGGTAAAAATATGGCGATTTATTAAGGTCATGATGATGCCTGTTTTGTTATTGGGGCTTTAAAGATGTTGGTGGCAAATTTAAGGTTATAAATTATGCCAGTAACATCAAAATATTAAGAAGATTCAAATAAAAAACATAGACTGGTACTATGTTTTTTTAAAGTTTAAAATCTTTAGTATCATCATCGGACATGTTTTTTCCATCGAAATATAGTTTAGTTTTAAATTTACAAATTAAGGCGACTAGATTTGACGGAAAAGATTTAACTAATTTGTTATAATCCGTGATAATGTCATTATAGTATTTTCGAAAAGCCACAATTTCCGCTTCAGATTCACTTAAGGAAATATCAATTCGGGTAAAGACTTCACTTTTTTTTAGACTAGGATATTCTTCTTTATATTTGTTAAATTCTTTAATCCCTTCATAAAGCTGTCTATCTAAATCAAAGTTAGATAATTTGCGCGAACGAAGTTTAACAATAATGGTTAGAATATCACCTTCAATATTAGTGTTAGCTTTAATAATATCAATCGATTTATTTAAAAGGTCAAACCTTTTTCTTAAAATAGAATCGATATTAGCTTCAGCTTCATTGATACGAATGATATAGGCTTGAAATTTATTATAGGTTGTAGCAATTAATAGAATTAAAATACAAATTATCAAAAAAACTGCGATGCAGATAAAGAATATTTCCATGTTTACCACCTATAATTCATTATAGCAAATATCCTTAGCGATTTCAATTACTTGGGTAAAATTCAGCACTAGAAATAATACGTTCATTAAATTTAATGAAATTAATATAAATCATGAGAATTAAATACCAATCTCCCGTTTTAGGGTCGCTTAAAATAACGTGATCACGGCCAGATCGTTCAATTATGCCACTAAAAATTCGGTCACGCCATTCGGTGGAATCAGGATATGATGCATAGATTTCGACTTGTTTGCCCCGGTTTAGTCTTAAAATGTTTTCAATATATGATTGTTCAAAGTCTTGGTCATAAGTTTGGGCCATAGCTTCTTGATTTGGAATGGGATTTCCTCCTGAATATAAAGGAGTGCCCGGAAAAGTCCCTGCTCCTTGGTTTATAAAATTATTGTTCATTTTATCATCCTTTCTATAAGAAATATATTTAATGAAGAAATGAAATATGATATAATTTGGCTGAAAATACAACTGTGGTTAAACGCCTCTTTAATTCTCTACTGGGAGGTCGCTTGGTACGGTCTTACGTGTATTCAAAACTTATAAATAATGATAACAAAAGTGCAATATTACAATTTCTTGAATTTTTTATTCCTTATTGGTATCCATATTTCTATATATCGTTGCCTCTTGTCATTAGGGTTAGGATACCAATAATCGATAACTATTTATAGCCCTTTATCTAATTCATATTTGCTATTTTCAAACCCCTTTGAGAATATTTGTTTTCTAAGATCCATATATATAGCGGTTGGGTATGAACAATTTTCTGTTTTAAACACTGCATAATCTTTCTGTGGAATAATAATTTTTTCAAAGTCTTTTGATGTTTCTTTTGTATCGACACTAATATAATGATCAAATCCATTTTCAGTTAAATTTGTATTAATTTCAATCCATCTGATATCATTTGCTTTGCGGTATTTTAATAATTCATCTTGCTTTTTTCTAGTTTCAAGCCACATTTCTGTAACTTTTTCTTT
>CALVJP010000011.1 GCA_944332215.1 uncultured Bacilli bacterium | reverse complement strand
AAGAAAATTGCTTAATGTGTACATAGTAAAAAAAATTAATTAATTTTTAAATAATTATTAAAAAAAATAGGTATGTTTTTTTTTTTTTTTATTTATTAAAAATATTACCTTGTTTTTTTTTTTTTTTTGAGTTACAATGAATTTAATAAAAATAAGAGAAGATAAATATTCGTTAAGCGACGATAAGCAGGAGTTAATTTGACAAAAATTTTAATAAAAACTGTTATAATTTAAAGTAGAATATAAACAGTCTCAAATAGAAGTAAAGGTGAAAGAAATGCGAAGAGAGAAAAAAAGAAAAATATTAATAATATCATTAATAGGATTGTTATTAATCATGGCCGCCGGATATGCTGCCTTTCAAACAAACTTAAATATCAAAGGAACCAGTAAAATAACAAGTAATTGGGACATAAAAATAACTAGCGTAACTCCCAGTAAAACCAATGGTCTAGGTGAAAATGCCAAAACCCCCACTTGGACTAACTTAACCGCTAATATGGAAGCTAATTTATATGAAAAAGGGGACTATGTCGAATATGATGTCACCATCGAAAACAATGGGACCATTGATGCCAAATTAGATGGCCTAACCACCAGTGATAATGGGAATGAAGCAATTAAAATAACCACAACCGGTTATACAAAAAATAGTAAATTATATAAAAACACCAGTCAAACCATAAAAGTAAAAATCGAATATAATGCTGACTTTAATGGGGAATTAACCAGTAATAGCAATGAAGCTGAAATCAACTTAGACTATGTTCAAGCTGAGGGTGGCGAGATAAGTCCAACAAATGATTATTTATTAACCTATAACTATATCGCTAATGGCGGAAATAGTGCCACGGTAACCCAAAGTTATTATAGCGAGGGTGAAGTAGTTGACTTAAGTCCAACGGCGAGTAAGGAAGATGCCTATTTTATCGGTTGGAATACGAATAAAGATGCCAGTGAGGGAATAAAAAGTTATGTTATGCCTGGAAATGATAGCACCTTATATGCCATATTTAAAGATAAAGATAAAACGCCCCCAGTAATAGAAAAAGTAGCTACCAGTGCCACGACTAATACATTAACAATAGTGGTAAGCGCTAGTGATGAAGAAAGTGGGATAAGCAAATATGAGTATTCCATAGATGGGGGAAACACCTGGAAAGACAATGAAACAAATAATACATATACTTTTAGTGGTTTAACGGCTGATACGAGTTATTCCGTGCAAGTTAGAGTAACAAATGGTGATAAGTTAAGTAGTACATATACCATTAAAACGGCAGCAACTGCTTTAGTTGAAGATATTGTAACTAGTGGTGATGGGTTATATGAGGACTCAACTGAAGCAGGAAGATATATATATCGTGGAGCCACTCCTAATAATTATATTACATATAATGGCGAAACAGCTGGTTGGCGCATCATAAGTGTAGAAAGTGATGGGACTCTTAAGATAGTCAGAGATAGTGGTTTAACTAATATGCCAGCTTATAGTGGATCTACGAGCATTGCTCCAATAGATTTTAGCGAGGGCTCAAGTACCAGATATAGTGCTACGACAACTGATTATTGTGGGTATTCTACTTCAACTTCGGCTTATTATGGTTGTAATGTGTGGGGAAGTAAAACCACCATGTTAGATGCTAATGGGAAAAACATAACTAAAATGGCTAGACAAGTAGGAAGCAGTACTACATATAATTTACCAAGCGAAGAATCATATATAAATACATATCTTAATGGAACATATTATAATAGCTTAAGTGTAACGGCTAAAAGTCAAATAGGTGAGCATAGTTTCAATGTTGGACTTCAAGACGAAGTGAGCAGCGATACATTAGCAAATGATGTGAGTAACGAGAAAGCAAGTACTTGGAAAGGAACGGTTGGCTTAATTCAAGCAACTGATTATGTGAAAGCTAGTACTAATAGTAGTTGTACAAATATATATAATGGAAGTTATAATAATAGTAGTTACCCATGTAAAAATAATAACTATTTAAATAATTCAACAAATTACTGGACAATATCCCCAAATTCTGATTCCTCATCGCGCCCTATGTGGTTTGTAAATGGTACGGGGTTTCTTAGTGTTACAGCCAGTAGTAGCGGCTCTAATATTAGACCGGTAGTTTATTTGAAATCTGGTTTAAGTTTAACTGGAAGTGGAACCAAAAGTGATCCATATCAAATATTAAATGGTCCAAAAACAGCTAGACTAGAAAAAGCGACTTTTACCGAAGCCGGCACAAATCCGAAAGAAGTAACGATAACTTACCCAAGTGGCTGTGGAAGTACGTATACTTGTACATATAGTAAAGATGGAGGAAGTTATGTTACTGTGACAAGTAATCCAACAATTACTTTTACAAATGATGGAAATATAATAGCCAAAGTAAGTGATGGAACAAACACTGTAAGTAGTAGTTATACAGTTAATTTAGAGTATAATATTTCCTTAGGAAGCGTAAAAGGAGGAACAATTACACTTGATAATAATTTAGCAACGTATGGATCGACTGTTAATTTCACCCCGCAACCAAATTCAACATTTACATATCAAGGAGCTACAATTGTATGTGATGATACAAGTAAATATTTATTAGATAGTGATACTACTTCATTTTCTATATCAAATAAGAAATGTACCTCAGCCGTAGTTTATCCAAGTTGGCAGAAGGATAAGTGGACGTTAATGTTTTTAGAAAAAACCCCAGCACAAATAGAATTTATCCACAATAAAACTGATGTTGCTGGTAGTGCTGGTTACGACTCGACGAGGTATTACATGTATTTTGAGGTCAATAATAATATAACAAGAACACAAATGACTTCGACCGTGCCTATTGATGTTACTGATTATGCTGAAATGTATGCCTCCACTTGGTGTGAAACGCTTCCAACAGGTCAGTCGTCTATGGCACTCGGCTTGCTTTCTTCCCGTGACGTTTGGATTGATGCTGGCTATTGCGTGAGAAAAGACGTAGGAGTTGAAGGGGAAGCCCTTGTTTTAGACCTTAGTAATAAGCAAGGAGACTATTATGTTGCAGTTCAGCGACTAACAGGAAGTGTGGTAAGTTCAACTAGTTGCTATGTTAATGAGATTGCTTTAAATGGCAAAACGTATTCATATGATAATCCAAGTTAATAATCACTTAAAATCAATCTAAAATACCAATTAGCACAAGCATAATTTTAAAACTTTTTATTTGAGACTGAACAATAATTCAGTCTTTTTAACTTAAGAAAAAAGGAATATAGTAACTTTATACAAGCTTTGTGTATTCAAAATAGGACTCTTTAGTTGACAAATTATTAAAAATAATATATATTGTTATTGAAAAACCGTTTTTAATTAATATTTAAATAAAATTATAACACAATATTTTTAGGAGGAATATGTATGAATTATAATGATATTTTAATTGAGTATATTGATCAATGTCCATATGATGAGCCTATTTTTATTGAAGATATAAAAAATCACTTTAAAAATTATATTCAAGATAACTTTGATAATGTATTTAAAAATATTTATGTATATATAAATAGACTTGTAAAAGATAATAAACTAAATCAATTTCTTAAAGGAATTTACTATAAACCTTTAAAAGGTACATTTGGTAATAAACCGTTAAATATTAATAAAGTTGTAGATAAAAAATATATACATGATAATAATGGCCAAAAAGGCTATTTTTCAGGGGCCTATTTGTTTAATAAAATAGGTTTAACAACTCAAATACCAAAGGAAGTTTTAATAGTTACTAACGAATGCCCTAATACAAATGATTATAACAATAGAAATTTAGGCGTTATTATTAGAAAACCTAAAATTGAGATTAATGAGGATAATTATAAATATCTGCAACTCTTTGATATACTAATTAATAGAGATAATATAGAAATTGAAACAGAGTATGAAAAAGAAATCATTTATAAATTTATTAAAGATAATAAATTAGAATTTGAAAAAATATTTGAATATGCTAATAAAATAAATAGTTTAAAACCAATAAAAAAACTATATGAATTAGGAGGTAAAAATATTGAATAAAACGATATTAGAAGAATTAATATTAAATGTTAATAGTAGGACGGGAATTAGAAATGATATTTTAGAAAAAGATTACTATGTTTGTCTTGTTTTAAAAGACTTAGCCTCTAAACAAAAAGAATTACAGGCCTATTTTAAAGGTGGGACAGCTATTTATAAAATATTAAACCATATGAATAGATTTTCTGAAGATATTGATTTAACCGTTAAAGTAAATGAAAATGAATCTAATAATAGTAATAAAACTAGGCTAAAAAAATCGGCACTTGGATATAACATTAATGGTTTAACATTGGTTCAAGATGAAACTATCGATAAAAAAGGGAGTATTACATCATTTTATCAATATTCCTCATTATTTAATTTAAATGAACTTTTCAAATCAGAAAAAATCCAAATAGAGGCCACTTCATTTACTGTATCTGAGCCAGTTTCAGCATATATCATTGAGCCACTTATTTATAAATATGCAACCGAAGAAGAAAAATCAGTTTTAAAAAAGAAATTTGGTATATCTGAATTTAAAATAGAAATTATTAAACTGGAGAGAATCTTTATTGATAAAATATTTGCAGCCGAATTTTATTATGAAAGAAAAATGTATGCAGATGTTGCTAAACATCTATATGACATTTCTATCATGATAAAAAATGATGATATTAAAAAATTATTAAAAAATAAATCAGAATTAAATAAAATAATTAGTTATAAAAGAAAAGAAGAAAAATCAAGACTAGGTGGAATAACCGAGACAAAAAAGATCGTCGATTTTGAATATATGAAATTAAATTTTAATAATGATTTAATTAATTCGTTTAATAAAATGCAAAAAATATATGTTTTAGACGATGAAAGTGTCATAACTATTGATGATGTGAAAAATACTATTCAAATATTATTGGAAGTATTTAGAAAATTGTAGGAGGTATCATAAATGGAAAAGAATATTGAAGAATTAACATTATTACTTATGTATTTAACTTCTTGGGAAGAAGAAGGCTATGCAGCCGATGAAACAGGTATGCTGACAAAGGCAAAGTTTAAAACTTGCTGGAAAGGCTATTCATTTGATATTATTAATAAGTTAATGGATGAAAAATTTTTATATTTTAGCAAACATAAAAATAAAACAGTATCTTTAACTCCAGAAGGTGAAGAATTAGCTAGAAAATTAATCACAAAATATATAAAATAGAAGCTATTAGAAATTATAGAATGGAGGACTTGGTAAAAATTGGTGATCTATATGACAAGTACTGATACATTAGTTATTATTTAATTGTTATAATAGAAATTCGTAAGAATGGTTAAGCAAGTATAATTTCAAATTTTTTATATATGAGGTAATTATGAAGAAAGAAAAAAGCTATTAAAATTAAAGATAGTTATTAATATAAAACAGCATTCAACAAACAAAAAATTATTCAAGTAAAATATTACCTTGTTTTTTTTTTTTTTTTTTTTTTTTTTTTTAATTTTATAAAAAAATTAAAAAATAATTTAAGGGGAAAGAAATGAGAAGAGAGAAAAAAAGAAAAATATTAATAATAATATTAATAGGCTTGTTATTAATAATGGCCGCAAGTTATGCTGCCTTTCAAACCAACTTAAACATCAAAGGAACAAGTAAAATAAATAGTAACTGGGATATAAGAATAACCAACGTCGAAGAAATAAAAACATCAGGAAGCGGTGAAAGTAATAGCAGTCCAACTTGGACCAATCTAACGGCTAGTATGGATGCTAATTTATATGACAAAGGAGACAGTGTTGAGTATGAAGTTACCATCGAAAACAAAGGAACCTTTGATGCCAAACTAGAAGATATTATCAAAAAAGTAAACAGTAATAATGAAGCCATCAAAATAAGTTTCAGTGGTTATACCAAAGGAGAAAAACTATATAAAAA
>CALVJP010000010.1 GCA_944332215.1 uncultured Bacilli bacterium | reverse complement strand
TCCATTTCAACTAATTCTAATAGTTCTTCATCGTCAACCATATCACATTTGTTTAAGAATACAACCATACGAGGTACTCCAACTTGACGTGATAATAAGATATGTTCGCGAGTTTGAGCCATAGGTCCATCAGTAGCTGCAATGACTAAGATAGCCCCATCCATTTGAGCCGCACCAGTGATCATGTTTTTAACATAGTCAGCGTGGCCTGGGCAGTCTACGTGAGCATAATGTCTTTTTTCAGTTTCATACTCAATGTGTGCAGTATTAATAGTAATACCACGTTCTCTTTCTTCAGGCGCTTTATCGATATTGGCATAATCTTCGAATTTAGCTAACCCTTTTTTTGATAATACACTACTGATAGCAGCAGTTAAAGTAGTTTTACCGTGGTCCACGTGTCCAATTGTACCAATATTAACATGTGGTTTTGAACGGTCATATTTTTCTTTTGCCATAATTATTTCCTCCTCTTTTATATTACATATATCATTTTACCAAGCAGAAACTAAAATTTCAAGTCTTTTCGCTTAGTTTCCGCCATTTTTTTTGACAATTTCATCCGAAATATTTTTCGGAACTTCTTCATAGTGGTCAAATGCCATCGAAAAGTTTCCACGACCTTGTGTATTTGAACGTAAACTAGTTACGTACCCAAACATTTCAGATAATGGGACCATCGCATTGATTGATAATGCATTACCTCTTGACTCTTGACCTAATGGGCGTCCACGGCGTGAAGTAATGTCACCCATAACCGCACCTAAGTATTCGTCTGGAACAATAACATTTACTTTCATGATTGGTTCCAATAAAACTGGATTACATTTTTTCTTAGCTTCCTTAAGGGCTAATGAAGCAGCCACTTTGAAAGCCATTTCTGACGAATCAACATCATGATATGAACCATCAAATAAAGTTGCCTTAATATCTACCATTGGATAACCAGCTAATACCCCAGTTTGTAAGGCATCTTGAAGGCCTTTATCAACAACTGGAATATATTCTCTTGGAACAACACCACCAACAATTGCATCCACAAATTCATAACCTTTATCCGGATTTGGTTCAAATTTGATCCACACATGACCATATTGTCCACGACCACCAGATTGTTTAATATGTTTTCCTTCACAATCAGCAGCTTGTTTGATTGTTTCACGATATGAAACCTGTGGCTGACCAATATTCGCTTCAACTCCAAATTCTCTTTTCATTCGATCAACAATAATCTCTAAATGTAATTCACCGACACCAGCTATAATTGTTTGACCAGTTTCACGATCAGTTGAAGCTCTAAAAGTTGGATCTTCTTCAGCCAGTTTTTGTAAGGCCAAGGCCATCTTATCTTGATCACCTTTTGATTTAGGTTCGATTGCAAGTTGGATAACTGGCTCTGGAAATTCCATACTTTCCAAAATACAAGCATGTTTTTCGTCACATAAAGTATCACCCGTAGTTGTTTCTTTAAGTCCCACTGCTGCTGCAATATCACCTGCAAATACCTCGGTAATCTCTTTACGATCATTAGCATGCATTTGTAAAATACGGCCAATTCTTTCTTTTTTATTTTTGGTTGCATTAAGGATGTAAGAGCCGCCCTCTAAATGACCCGAATAAACTCTAAAGAAAGTAAGTTTGCCCACAAATGGGTCAGTCATAACTTTAAAAGCTAATGCACTAAAAGGTTCATTATCACTTGGATGTCTTTCAATTGGTTTATCATCTTTGTCAACACCTTTGATTGCTTCAATATCTGTCGGTGCTGGCATATAATCAACAACCGCATCAAGTAATAACTTAACACCTTTGTTACCAAGTGCAGTACCGCACATAACTGGGAAAAATTCCACGGCTAATGTGCCTTTTCTTATTGCTTTTTTGAGTAACTCAACAGGAATTTCCTCACCCTCTAAATATTTATTCATAAGTTCATCATCAAATTCCGCTACAGCCTCAATTAACTCTGTTCTTTTTTCTTCAACAGTATCAACAAGGTCTGCTGGAATATCGATAACTTCTGGATTTTCTTCAGGCTTACCGTCATATTTATAAGCCGTCATCGTTACTAAATCAATAATGCCGTTAAAATCATTTTCAGCACCAATTGGCCACTGAATTGCTTTGGCATTAACTCCTAATAATTTGTCAATAGTCCCTAAACTAAATTCAAAATTAGCACCCATTTTATCCATTTTATTGGCAAAAATCATTCTTGGCACTTTATACTCATCTGCTTGACGCCATACGGTTTCTGTTTGGGGCTCTACGCCTGCCTGGGCATCAATAAGGGCTACTGCTCCATCTAATACACGTAAACTTCTTTGGACTTCAACAGTAAAATCAACGTGGCCTGGAGTATCGATAATATTTAATCTATAACCATTCCAATAAGCAGTAGTGGCTGCCGAAGTAATTGTAATTCCACGCTCTTGTTCTTGTTCCATCCAGTCCATTTGACTCTCACCATCGTGAGTTTCACCAATTTTATGGATTTTTCCAGTATGGAATAAAACCCTTTCAGTACATGTGGTTTTTCCCGCATCAATATGGGCCATAATTCCTATATTACGTGTGTGTTCTAAACTATATTCACGAGCCATATTTCTTTTCCTTTCTTAAAATTACCATCTATAATGAGCGAATGCTTTATTAGCCTCGGCCATTCGATGAGTATCTTCACGTTTTTTAACTGCTGCTCCCACACCATTGGCAGCATCGATAATTTCATTGGCTAAATTTTCAGCCATTGAGTGTCCGCCTCTTAAACGGGCATACTGTACTAGCCAGCGAAGCCCTAAAGCTTGACTACGATCAGCTTTAACTTCAATCGGTACTTGGTAGTTAGCACCACCAACACGTCTTGATTTAACTTCTAAAGCTGGTTTAATATTTGTCATGGCTTTTTCAAAAATAACGGTTGGTTCTTCACCAGTTTTTTCCTTAATCATATCAAACGCTTTATAAAGGATCGTTTGAGCTGTTCCTTTTTTACCATCTAACATAATTTGGTTAATTAGTTTTGTAACTAACTTTGAATTATAGACTGGATCAGCTAAAACATCTCTTTTGGTTGCACGTCTTTTACGCATGTTAATCCTCCCTTCAATTATTTATTATCTTTTGGCTTTTTAGTACCATATTTTGAACGTCCTTGACGACGTTTATCAACTCCAACTGTATCCATTGTTCCACGAATTACATGATAACGTACACCGATAAGATCTTTGACACGTCCACCACGAATTAAAACAACACTATGTTCTTGTAAGTTATGGCCTTCGCCTGGAATATAAGCATCTACTTCTCTACCATTTGAAAGTCTTACACGAGCGTATTTGCGCAAAGCTGAGTTTGGTTTCTTTGGGGTTTTAGTTCCAACACGAGTACATACTCCACGTTTTTGTGGTGAATCAGATTTAGTTGTCTTTTTATCTTTGCTGTTATATCCCACATTTAACATTGGTGATTTACTCTTTTTAGTTTTGCTCTTTCTACCTTTTCTAACTAATTGATTTATCGTTGGCATTATAGTCCTCCTTTCATTACACATATCCAGGTGTTTCATTTGCTGTCTTAATTAAGGATTTACCTAAGTAAATCCAAATTAAATGCATTAACATAATACCACCTTATTATACGTTTGTCAAGCAAATTTTATACATTTATTGCTCTCGTTTTTTTATTAGTTTTTTTTATTTTCCATCGTTTTTACTAAACTAGTATATTCTATTACTTATAAATGGTCCCTAATTTAAAAATTTCTTTCATATTTTATTCATCAAATTTGCTTTGGTAACCCGTAGTCTGATAGTTATCGCCGCATTTTAAATATGGCTTATATGAAGTGCGGCCAGCTGTTTTAGCAAATTCGACATAACCACTACATAGCAGATTTTCATCTTTAACATCTTGCAGTTGCTTTAAAATTTCATTATCTTGTAATTCCTGTACGGTTACTATGTCATTATCCCCATTTTCTAGGGCTTTATAATAATAATTATCAACGTAATTTTGAGTAGATGAAATCATTTTTTCTTCCAGTTCGGAATAAGAATTTACAATTACGCGATCAGCGGTCCCAGAGCCATTAAATAAATCTTTTAAACTACGATTATACATCACCATCGTTATTAAAACAGCTACCATTAAAACAGCTATAAAGCCCATGGCATCTCTTAACCCCCATCCACCTTGATTCATTACAGTTTACTCCTCTCACCTAACTGACTATTTAAGCGGTAAAGCTTACCAGGACGCCCTGGTCCACCTAGGCTTTTTTCCCCAGTATCGATAACCACTTTATCACCAATAACTTTTTTACTGAAGTTTCTTCGATCAACTTCTCTTTCTAAAATAAATTCAAAAAACTTTTGAAACTCGGGTATTGTAAAATCACTTGGAAACAATTTTAATAAAATATTATCTTCATTATAAATAACCATTTGTTTTAAATCTTTAAAATTACTTTCAATAATATTTTTATGGTCATATGCCATTTTCGGTAAATCATTTGGGTCAAACCAAGCCATTCCTTCTTCTAAGCTATCTAAAGCCACTAAATCTTTAAGTGTTAAAGCTAAAAAAGACTGCCCAATAACTCTTTCGTCAGGGTCTCTATCTAAATTACTAAATATTGCTCCCCCTTTTATATAAATTGGGGGTAATTGAGTCATTTTAACGACAATATCTTTAGTTTGTTCTTCCAAAGTTTCCTCGTTAGATAAAATAGATCCCGGTAACATCCAGTAACCCTTATATGGATCTTCTTTTTTTCGCCTGAGTAATAATTTTAATTTATTATCATTGACCGCCCAAATACTTACTAATGTCTCAATTACATTGTAATACGATTTAGCCATCTTATCACATTCCTTTTTGTGTATTTTTAATTTTATCGTAAATAATTGCGGTCGCATAACTCATGCTTTTTTCTGTTTCGATTTTTGTCATTAATTCATCATAATTGCTAGCCTCAATCGCGGCTGAAAAAATACATAAATCTTCCGCTGGAATTTTTTTATTTGTTCGAATTAACGTTTCTAAAGAAGCAATATCAGCTGTTAAAGTATCATAAATATCAGTTCCTTTAAAAGCTTTAATGGTTTTAATTAGCTCTAAAGTTATTAAACGATGACCATACTCTTTTTCAAAATAGGCATCCAACATGGCTACCTGATCGCGGTAATCTTCATCAGCGGTTAGATAGGCATAATCTTTATCATAAATAGCCATTATCAAACGGGCAATATCATATTTGCCATAACCGTGTTTAATAGCCGTTTTCATAATGGCCTTTCCAACAACATCATAAACTGGATTTTCTAATTCTAACTCCAAACGTAAATTTTTTTGCTGCTTATCATTTTGCCCCATCGATAAACCGCCCTTCCTTATTCTCTATATCTTTTTAAATTATAACATTTAAAAAATAGCTAGTCAATAAAAATGTTACCTTGGTTTATTTTCCAGAAAGATGAATAATTATTAATTTATGATAGAACAAAGGACAAAATAAATTTTGCCTAGCTTACCTCACGGTAAGCTTTTTCTACTTCTTAGGAATGTAAATTCCTCCATAAACCAATATCGGATAGTCGCTACCCTAATAACTTTTTTTCTTTTGCAAAATTTATGCCTTCTTACATTTCTTTTATTATTTGCATATGCTTTTTTAATCCTTCAAACATGATATTTATACTGGCATTTAAATCTCTATCGTGATGATTATGACATTTTGGACATTCCCACGCTCTTATTCTTAAATCTTTTATTTCTTTGTTTTGATAATCACATATACTACATTTTTGGCTACTTGGATAATATCTATCTATTTGGATTAATCTTTTTCCTTGCCATTGTGCTTTATATTTTAATACTCTGATGATCTCTGATATGGGATTTTCATTTAGTCCTTTGGCTACATAATGATTTTTTTGCATTCTTTTAAGATCTAAATCTTCGGTTACTATAATGTCATTTTCTTTTAATAAGTAATTGGTTATATCATGGATTAAATGTTTTCTTTCGTTTTTTATCTTTTTATATAATTTTTGGATTTTTAATTTCATTTTATATCGGTTTTTACTTCCTGCTTGGCATCTAGCTAGTCCTCTTTGTAAGCCTTTTAATCTTTTTGTATTTATTTTGATTTTGTTTTCGATTTTTTCATTATGGGAGGTGATAATTAGATTTTTTATGCCAAAATCGAGTCCTACTATTGTTTTGGGCATGAATGAAGGTTTTATTATTTCTTCTTCTATAAGAATGCTTACATAATATTTTCCGGCTTCTTTTCTAATCACTGCACTTTTGATATTGCCGGCAATATTTTCTTTATTTCTGTAGCCTCTTATTTTGACTTCTTTTAGTTTTGGTAAGGTTATGGTTTTATTTTTTAAGTCTAGTTTTATACTATTATATTCTTTTCCTTGATAGCTACTTTTTATATTGTTTGTTTTATAGCTATCATGAATGTATTTGGATTTAAATTTAGGGTATCCATTTCCTTTATAAAATCTTTTATAGGCATCTTCTAGGTTAAATAAGCTAGTTCTAAGGGCGCA
>CALVJP010000009.1 GCA_944332215.1 uncultured Bacilli bacterium | reverse complement strand
TTTGTGGTCAAATTTTTTGACCGCAATTCTTTTACCTCTCTATCATTTAAAACCCAAGAAAACCTATCTGGAAATTTTAATGGATTATTTTTAACTGCTTGATTTATTTCTTTTGTACCATTTTTACATTGATATAATTTGGCAAGTTCCGAATCTAACATTACTTGAACACCATTTATTTCATATATCATACTTTCTACATAATTATTAGATTCTACATTCATTTTTTCTTTGACTGCTATGTTTCCCATTAAAACCCTCCTTAAAAATTTAATTACATTACGCTTTAAATTCCTATAAATATTATAATACTTTCTATGTATTTTTAAAAGATTGGTGGTACATTTTTCTTCTTAATTTTTTTCATGTTTTTTAAAATTTAATGTACCAATATCCGAGCCACTTTTTAGCAGGATAACTTCGGCAGACAAACAACTCCCCAGTGGGTAGTTTAGCCCTATTTTAAAGGTTTTTAGAAAATAAATAGTGTCTGACATATTAGTTTTTGTCTTACTTTTGTATGACACTTTTTAGTGTTTTTATTAAATTTTGGTTGTTTTCCTTTAAACGCAAGACAATCGTATGACAAAATTAGGTATTTTGGTAGGATGAAATAGGGCAATTTGTACCAAAATTTAATACTTTTAAAACAAAAGAATATTTTCTTTAATACAAATTTATGTATCTATATATCAATATTAACTATATTAATTGGACTAACAGGTACTTCTATTAATCCATAATGAGTTATTTTAAATTTATCAATAATAGGTATTAATTTAAATGGTTCGTTGAAGTAATTACCCTTATTATATTTAAGTATAAATTGCTTATCATTAATTTGTTCTTTTCTTAATTCTTGATAGTCAATAGGATAGTTTAATTGTAATTTTTTAATATAAGATTTTATTTCTTCTCTAGTCATTGGGGCAGATACTTCAATATTTATTGGTATATTATTTTCCTTAATTGAGGCAGTTTTGTTTATTCCTTTATTGGCAAACAAATTAGCATATTCTTCTATAAATGTTTTTCTAAAATTAATTTGCTTGATTTCTAACTCTTTATCTTTTTTAATAACTTCAATATTATCAATGTAATTCATTATTAAATCTTGTTTTTCTGCAACTGACATTTCATTCCATTTTGCTTGAAACTTTAATTCATAGAATGGATTTACAAAATTTTTGATACTTTCTAAATCTCGTTTTAACATAATGTCTTGAAAGGTAAAATTATACTGTTCAATTTCTTGTTCTTCTTTTATTTTCTTTTCAATATCTTTAATTCTATTTTCTATGCTATTTTTATCTTCTTTATATTCATCTATTCCTATAATTTTATTTAAGTATGCATCTTTAAGTATTAATATCATCCATTCCACATTCTAAAGTACACTCATATTTTTCAAGTTCTGTTATTAATACTTCTAAATCTCTTACACTTCTCGTTAATCTATCTAATTTGTAAGCCACGATAACATTTATTTTTCTATCTTTAACATCACTCATCATTTTTTGAAAAGATGGACGATGTTCCATATCTTTAGCACTAATTCCAGCATCTTCATAAACATTGTAAATATTATAATCCCTAAATTTACATAAGTCTTTTAATTTTTTTAATTGTTCTCCTAATGAGTAACCCTCACGTGCTTGATCCTCTGTTGATACTCCACAATAGATTGCTGCATTTTTTCTAATCATTTATAAAACCTCAATTTTACCTTATTTTACTGATTATATCGTTTATTTCAATAAACTAAATCAACATAATTTCGTTTATTTTTGTATTCATTTTGTATTTTATTTGTAAACTTTTCTTTATGAGATTTTATATGATTTTCTAATTCATTAAAAGATATATATTTTTCTAAAGTATTAATATAAACAATTTCACATTCGTTAAAGAATAAATAAGTAATACCATTAATTTCTAACTTATGTGGTTCTATATAAGCAATGTTTGTTTTAAGAATGTGAATAATATTACCATTTTCTAACTTTGCTTTAATATTACTAAATTTAAGTAAATTATTAATTTTCTTTTCTAATACCTCATCAATTTCTAGTTTTTCTTTTACTATTTGCATCATTAATCAAACTCCTTTCAGACAAACAAAAAAGATTAACCGAAATTAACCTTTGTTTATTGAAAGTCGATTAGTTCGACTAATTTCCCTATGGTGCCTGTGGCCGGACTCGAACCGGCACGGTATTGCTACCATTGGATTTTGAGTCCAACGCGTCTACCAGTTTCACCACACAGGCGTATGACATATAAATTATATCATACTTTTAAAGATTATGCATCCCCCTTAAACGTAAAAACTAAAAAACGACAATTTTATAAATTGCCAAAATATTTGCAATATAAATTTTGAAATATTGATAAATGAATATACTCATCTTCGATAATCCGAGTAATTAACTGTCTAATATACCGATCTTTAATAATAGTTAATTGGTGCTCATACTTAATAATAGCCTGTTTTTCAGCCTCAATGTCAATTTCTAACATCTGTTTTAAATTAGTGCTATAATCCACATAACCAGCATTCCATAATCGATTTATTTTATCTAAGTTAGCAGCTCCATAAATTGGTAAATAACCTAATTTGGTGATCGCTTCACCTAACAAACGCAAATGAATCATTTCCACTTCTGAAATATGAAGCATAATATCCTTATATTCTGAAACGTCCGCCTCGGCAACTAATGATTGATATAAATATAAATGAATTGCTGTATCTTCACTCGCAATACCACCATAATCTTCTAATAAAATAGCTGCATAGGCTGGATTTAAAGCCTCAACTTCAACTTTTGGATATGGCTTATTACTCCTATATAGCATATATTACCTCCCATAATTTGTATATGATGAGGCTAGGAAATTATACTTTAGTTTTCATAATTATCTTAAAACAAATATAGTTGTAAAGCTTTTGATTTTTAATGCACTTTCCTTATAAAATATTTTTTTAAACACTTTCTTCTTTATATTTAGAAGTAAATAAATCCGTATCTTCAGGGTTTTCGGCTAATTCTATTTCTGGTAAGTCATCCGTAGAAGCTAAACCAAAATAATCTAAAAATTGCGGCGTAACGCCATAAAGAATAGGGCGCCCAGGAAGCTCTGAACGGCCAACCTCAGTAATTAAATTTTGAAAAACTAATTTACGAATAATATGCCCACTAGAAACGCCTCTAATTTCATCTACCATCATTCTAGTAACTGGCTCATTATAGGCAATGATAGCTAGAGTTTCCAAAGCTGCGGGACTTAAAGTGTTACTTTCATCATTATTAAGCAATTTCTTACAGTATTCAGCATATTCCTTTTTAGTAACTAGTTTTAATTTTCCTCCAAAATATTCTAACTGCACGCCATGATTAGCTTGATTATATTCAATCCCTAATTCTTCAATAATTTTTTTTAAAGTTTCTTTATCGATGTCTAAAGTAGAAAGCATTTGATCCGTACTAAGGCCATCATCCCCAGCAATAAAAAGTAAGCTTTCTAAAATAGCTTTTAAATTTTGATTATTCATAAGTTACACTCCTTAGCACGTAAAGTGATTTTATCTAAATTATGATTTTGCTTAATTTCAATTTGTCCTTTTTTGGCTAAATCTAAAATGGATAAAAAAGTAACAACAATATAGTCTTTGGCAAAAACTTCAAAAAGCTCGTCAAAATCAAGTTCTGGTTTTGTCGCTAAACGGCGCATAATTTCTTGACTTCGTTTATGCACCGAATACTCTTTTTTCGTCACTACGGTCTTTAAAGGCTGTTCCATGATTTTGCGCGCTTTGAAGTTGGCAAATGCCTTAATAAGATCGTCAAGAGAAATATCTTCCGTGATTTTTAGCGTATCATCTTTAAATTCAGCTAATAAGCTAGGGGCTTTAGAAAAAAGCTGACTACGCATAGTTTCTAACTCTTTAAAGTTATAACTAGCTTCTTTGTACTTTTGATATTCCAGTAAACGATTAATAAGCATAGCTTTAGGATCGTCTTCTTCAATTTCTTCTGTGACCTCTTGAGGCAAAAGCTCTTTGGATTTTAGCTCAATCAAATCAGCAGCCATCACCAAGTATTCACTATCAATATTTAAATCTAAACTTTCCATTTGACTAATATAATTTAAATACTGGCTAGTAATATCAGCAATATTAATATCAAAAATATCAACATCTTGCTCTTTGATAAGGGCTAAAAGTAAATCTAATGGTCCTTCAAACTTATCGATAGTTACGGTATATCCCATTTTATCACCTTTGATAATTATATCATATTAAATTGAAAAAAGACAATAACGGGAAAATAATTCCTTTTAAATATATGCTTATCTTGTGATAATGTCTTAAGTGTTATCTTTGGAAAATGTCTCACTTATATTATAATATGTCACTGAGGTGACAATATGAGAAAGGTTGAATTAAAAATGAATGAAGAGAAAAAATACAA
>CALVJP010000008.1 GCA_944332215.1 uncultured Bacilli bacterium | reverse complement strand
ATAAAGAAACAACAGCTGTATTTACATTTTATTTTGGTATATTTAAATATCAAAAATCATTAGATGAGATAACAAAGTTAGCTAAAATAAGCGAAAAGTATCAAGAAAAAGGAAAAAATGAAAGTACAATTGTGGGATTTAAAGTTGATGAAGAAGGTAATTTTTTAGAATCTACATTTTCAATATGCAATTTTGTTTATGCCATAAATGAAATATTAAAAATGAAAGATATTGAGATTGATTTAAAAGAAGAAAAAATACGAGAAATTACAAATAAGATCAAGGAATTGAGTCAAATAAATAAAATTGCTTTAATGAATCCTAAACCATATTTAGACAAATTACTTTTAACAATTAAAGAAGTATTTTCGTTTATCGCTGATAATATTATCTATGATCTTAAAATAACTGTAGACTATCTTTCAAAAAAGAATATTGAAGAATTAGATGGTGTTTCTATTTTATCAAGTTTTTATTTATCAGATTTAGCCAGTTTAAAAGAGAGTTTTAATGATAAAATAGTTAAATATTTATCTTTAGAACCAGATAAGCGGATTGCTATTGATGTAGATACTTCAGAAATTGATAAAATTATATCTCCTGAAAATGCGCCTTTAGCCAAATGGCCAAGTATTTATGATTCTTCGCTCATGCAACAAGTTGCAATAAATTTGTCGATTAATGGTAATCTTAATATATTTTCAGTAAATGGCCCACCTGGAAGTGGCAAAACAACCTTAGTAAAAGAAATCATAGCAGGTCTAATAGCTAGAAGAGCAGAAATAATCAGTAATTATAACACGCCAGATGAGGCTTTTATAAAAGAAGAATTTATAATTCCTGAACAATATTATAGAAGCTATTATAAATTAGACCAAAAATTATCTTCATTTGGTATTTTGGTAGCATCTAACAATAATAATGCTGTCGAAAATATTTCACTAGAATTACCTAAAGCTGAGGATTTAAAGAAAGAAAAAACGTTAACTGATCTATTTGATAGTACAAATAACAAAGAAATATATTTTACTGACTTAATGCAAAATATCATTCCTGATTCATGGGGATTAATATCTGCTCCTTTAGGTAATAGCAAAAACATAAAAAAATATTTAAATGCCATCTGGTTTTCAGAAGATACACCAACATTAAGAGATTATTTTAAAAATACCAATGTAGATTTTAATGAATCTAAAAAAAGATTCAAGCAAAAATTAAAAGAAGTACAAGAGTATAGAACGTATTTAATAAAAGTAAAAAATAACGTCAAAAGACTAGAACAAATAAAATCAGAAATAAAAACTCAGAAAAAAGAATTGGATAAACATAAAAAAGAATTAAAAGAATTAGAAAAAGAGAAAAATGATTTAGAAAGCTCAATTAAAAAATTACTAGAAGAAAATAGAAACTGTTTTAATTTTATTCAAGAAATCAATTCTAAACTTCCTTTTATAATTAGATTATTACCATTTTTCTTTAAAAATAATGCCTTTTTAAAAAAGAAAAGAAAATATCAAAATAAAATGGCAAACAATGATTTTAATGCATTAGAAATAAAAGAGAATGTATTAGAAATAAGCCAAAAAATAGAAAAACAAATGGAATTAATAAATGAATTAACAAATAAGGTACAAAATTTAAAGCAAGAAAAAGATCAATTAATAATTAAGATAAATAATTTCAAAAAAGAGGGAATTATTATTGCCGATAAAGAATTTTATCAAGATATTAGAAATAATCAGAATTCCCAAGAAAAAAATCCATGGACATCTCAAAAATACAATATATTAAGGGAAGAACTATTTTATGAATCTTTACAACTGCATAAAAGCTTTATTCTAAATTCTAATGCATTTAAGACTAATATAGGATTATTAGTTAATGCTTTAAAGGGTTCAATAGAAAATGAAAATCATAAAAAATGTTACAAATATTTATTAAAGACATTATTTCTATTTACTCCGGTTATTTCAACAAGTTTAGCAAGCGTGAGTAAATTATTATATCACATTGAAGCTGATGAAATAGGATATTTGATTATAGATGAAGCAGGTCAAGCAACACCAGCTTCTACAGTTGGTGTAATTAATAGAGCTAAAAACAGTATTATTTTAGGAGATCCTTTGCAAGTAGAACCAGTAGCAACTATTCCAAGAGTATTATATCACATTTTAGATAAAGATTTATTAGTCCCAAATCTTTATCATAGTAGTGTATTAAGTGCCCAAATTTTAGCTGATACAATCAATAAATACGGAGGTAAAAGAGGAGTTCATGAAGAAGAGTGGATAGGTTCACCTTTATTACTTCATAGACGATGTATTAATCCAATGTTTGAAATAGCAAACGAAATTGCTTATGAAAATAAAATGTTTTATTGTTCAATCGATAAAAGCAACAAAGAAAAATTATCAATAGAAAAATCGCATTGGTTAGATATCAAAGGAAAAGAAATAGGAAATAAAAACCATTATGTAAAAGAACAAGGTGAAGAAGTTATAGAACTTGTTAAAGAAATGATAAGAGTTAATGGTGGACTTACGAAATTTTTCATTATTAGCCCCTTTAAAACAGTAGCATATGAATTACAAAAAAAATTAAATAAAGAAATTCCAAAAATAGTTCACGAAGATCCTGAAAAAATAAGAGAATGGGTTTCAAATAATTGTGGAACTATTCACACCTTTCAAGGAAAAGAAGCAAATGAAGTATTAATTGTTTTAGGATGCGATGAATCAAGTAAAAATGCTGCAGCATGGGCCGGAAAAAAGCCTAATATTTTAAATGTTGCCATAACTAGGGCTAAATATCGTGTAATAATTATAGGAGATAGTAATATTTGGGGAAAAATTGATTACTTTAATGTGGCTTATAGGAGTTTGAAAGAAGGAGGGACTAGAGCTGATTAAATAATGAAAAGATGGATTATAAAAAATGGGAAAAAGAATACCCAATCAAAGAGATAACTTTATGGGAAAATTGATCAAGAATTTATAAATATAACTTTATTAGCAATTAACAATTTATTTAGATGTAATTTATTAATAGAAAACTAAAATAACATGTCACTCGTATTGCATTAAATTTAAAAATAATTTCTCATTTAATGAAGGACGTATGTAAGATATATGTTGAAAGTCGAATTTTGTTTGATTTTTACCTTACATAATCCCCTCTAATATTAGCAAACTAATATTAGAGGTTTTTATTATGTTTAAATTGAGTGCTTATAACAAAAAAAGAAATTTTAATAAAACAAAAGAACCAGTTGGTAAAAGTAGTAAAAAAACAAGTAAACTAAGATTTTGTATTCAACACCATATTGCCAGAAAAGATCACTATGATTTCCGTTTAGAATGGAACGGTGTCTTAAAAAGCTGGGCAGTACCCAAAGGTCCATCTTATAATTCTAAAGATAAAAGACTAGCTATTATGGTGGAAGATCATCCTACCACTTATCGCAACTTTGAAGGAACAATTCCCAAAGGTGAATATGGTGGTGGGACTGTTATGTTATGGGATAAAGGAACCTGGGAACCACTATATAAACCTAATTTTAAAGATGGCCCAATTAAATTTATTTTAAAAGGAAAAAGACTAAAAGGCTTATGTACTTTAGTAAAATTAAAGGATGATAATAACTGGCTCCTAATAAAAGATGAAGATGAATATCATTTATATGATGATATAAATGAATT
>CALVJP010000007.1 GCA_944332215.1 uncultured Bacilli bacterium | reverse complement strand
TCTGTTTCATATTTTTCACGATTATTAGTATATTCCTCAGTATTGTCCTTTAGATGATTATGAGCCAAAGAATGGGCATATTCATGGACAATCACTTTAAGTCTCATCAAATTGCTCAAACCTTTTTTTATCACAATAATATTATTTTCAAAATCACAATATCCTTTCGCTCCATCAGGCGTATCACCATATTTTACTTTAAAACCATCTTTGTATATTGCTTTAATAAAAGTATCTGCGACAAAGTCAGCTTTTGGATCTTCAAGTATAGGATTTAATTTTTCTTCAATTAGATCCATTGGCATATTCGTTTGACTTACATCAAAAACAGTACCAATAGAAAAGTTCTTCAATATTTTATCATGATAAGTAATAGTATTATCATCTTTATTATGATATTTTTGTTTTTCTTCATCAGTTAAAGTATATAAAGGTGTAATTTCCACAGTTCCATCATTATTTTTAATCTTAACTCTAGTCAAAAAAGATGGAACAAGTATCTTTATACCCTTTTCTCCCTTTTTTGGAAAATATCCCATTTCTGAAAATGTTTTAAAGGATGCTACATAAGTGGCATCCTTGTTTTGTGCTCTAATTAGACACATGTTGTTAAAAGAATATTTGTTAAAATTTATAATATTATCTAAAAATTTTTTTACTTCTGATTCATCTTTAAATGATGTAAGAGCTTCTTTTTTTAAGTCAACTAAAATATTCTTTACTTCTGTTTCCAGTTCTCGTTTTACTTTAGCATTTTTTGTACTTTTACTCTTATAACTTAAATTTGATATCTGTTTTATTCGGTTTTGTACCAAATATCTTCCTCCTTATATTTTTATATCATTATCCATTTCAATTGAATATTCTAATTCATCAAAAATAAATTTATCTAATTTATTTTTCATATCTAACATCATTGATATTTTATTTTCTAAATTTATATCACATTCCTCAAAAGTCAACTTTTTCCAACAATCATTACTTTTATCATAAGTATTATACTGAAGTCCCATTTTTCCGTTTTTAATAATTAAATCACAAGAATAATTTTCACTATCATCATAAAAAGTTGCTAGTTCATAATAATTATCATAATCTAACATACTAGCATCTTCTTGAATCTTTTGTAAATCATTAAGACTTTGATAAATATTAAATTTAAATTGTTGTTCTTTTTTTAGGCTGTTATTAAACATAAATTTAATTTGTTTATAAACAAAATTTGCTGCCGAATTATAATCGCCAACATCAAAATATTTTGCTTTTTCATATGCTTCATCATCAAACATATTATACAAATCTTTGTTATCTTCTGATCCTAAAACAATCATTATTTGATCAGAATTTCTACGTTCACAAGCCCATATATACAAACTGTCATTATCATCATATAAACATAAAACTAAGCCTGTTTCTCGACAATTATTAAATGTATCATAAAAACCATTTAATGAATGTTTATTGCCTAATTTATCTTCTAGTTCTTTAAAAAATTCTTCACTTACTTTTAAACTATTAGTTTTTTCAAAGATTGATTTTTCCTCCTAACTTCTTTACATCTATATCTTTATAATATATATCTTTAATATAATAATCTAACCACATTAATCTATTACCAATTCTTAAACGTAGTAAAGACAAATTCAGCATATCAATCTCCGTACTATTTAATCCAAAAACAAGGTTAGTAAACCCATTCCTCTCAAACAAATAAACCTCAGTAAATTTAAAGTCATCAAAAACCACATCGTTATCCTTAAACAGCTTTGTAACAAAATTTACCCAACCATTAAGATTTCCAGCACATTTTTGAAGAACTAAAAACGGATAATTCTTATTATTTAATTTTTTTACTTTAGACCATTCTATTTTTTTAATCTCTATTTTAAAACCTCCTTAAATTTCTATTTCTTTAACAAGTTTATTATCAATATAATCAGATAACCACATAGCACCAAATTTATTTCTAATTTTTAAACGAAATATTGCTAATTTGCCAATATCAATATCTTTACTATTTAAAGCAAATGCCAAATTAGTTATACCATCATATTCAAATGAGTAAACTTCATCAAATTGAAAATTATCAGATACTATATTATTTTCCTTTAACATATTGGTAATGCCTATTATCCACTCTTCAAAACTACCTCCACAACCTTGTAAAACTAAAAAATCGTATTTTTTATTTTGCAATTCTTTTACTTCTAACAAATTTAAATTTTTGATTTTTATTTTTTCATTCTCCTTTTAAAAATTTATATTATCTATATCTTCATCAAAAGCATTAGTTTCTTCAAATGATTTACCATGTTGATCCACCGGTTCTATGTATTCAATCATTATTGCTAAAGCCTCATCATAATTTTTTGCTTTCATAATACGTTCTGACATCTCTTTTGCTCGTTCTGAATAACCAGCTTTTTTTAATGAACGAGAACAAATACCCATTAAATTATATACATTTCCATCTGCACCGATAATTGGTGATTTAGGTTTATTTTTGTTTTCTATTTTTATACCTCCATCAAAAAAGATCAATAAATAAATTGATCTTGTTACTCAATAAATTCGTCCATATTTAATTTATAAGCTTTTATAAAACTAGAATCATCATATGTTGTTACATCTAATTCAATAGGATATATATTAAATTGATGATTTAATTTTTCATAAACTAAAGATTTTACTTTTTTTTTGTTTTCAGTTGATACCTGATATGTTTTAAAATCTATATTTAACATTTTATCAATAGTAGTTTTTGAAATAGCACCTTTAAATTTTATTAAAAATGCAATATCAGATGCAAATACATATGCTAATTTATCATTATTTTGATATATTGCATACTTTTTTAGTTCTTTTTCATTTTTTATGGGAATAGCTTCTTTTCTATTATTGAAAGCTAAAAATTGCATTTTATTGATCATTCCTTTCATAAATTTATAAATTTTTTTTATATTTATCAACATTCACAATCTTCTTTTTAACATCAGCGTTATTCAAATATGTTAAATAAAATAGGTCATCTGGTTTTAGGTTAAACACCCTTGCAATTAATAGTGCATTCTCATAAGTTAATCTACGTTCTCCATTAACTATTTGCCACACAAAAGTCTTTGAACATCTTAAAGATTTTGCTATATGTTCATAAGTATATTCTTTTTCTTTCATAAATTTTTTTAAAGTATCTAAATTTATACTCATATCATTTTCCTTCCTAAGAAAAAATCTTTTTCAAATAAGTTTATATATATTATTTAAATAATACTCATTTTCACCATCAAAGCATAATGAGATTATGTGTTTAATGCCATTACTATAAAAATTTTGTTATACTCACTCTAGAAAAGTTGAGGTATAAAAATGAAAATCAAAGCGAATGATTATACCAAAGGCGAAATTATCAAAATTTTACGAGAATGGACAGGTCTGACACAAGAAGAATTTGGTAAATCTATTGGAAAATCAAAGCCGTCAGTTCAAGCGTACGAATTAGATAAAGTTAACTACGGTATAGAAACCATTTTACAAATTGCAAAAAAGCATGGTATTACAATTACAATGGAAAAAAAGTAACCACACAAATTCTTTATTGTAATTGTTTTTTTGTATCTCTTCTTTTTACATTGAATTTTAGTTAAATACTAAAACTAATTTATAAATAACAGCTATGATATTATTATATTATATTTAGCTTAAGTCGTTTGGAATAATACTATTCTTTTAATTCTAAACTTAATGGATCTAATTTTAAAACTTTATAATGATTGCCTATATTATTTATAATTTTTCTGATTAAAATTGTAACTTGTTCATAATCATAATCCAATTTTCCATATTTACCATAATAATGACTAAAAAAATACATAATCGAATGATTTTCTAGCTTATTATTTTCAAATGAATTTATAATAAAATTAGTTACATCGTTAATTATATTTTTGTTGATTTTTTCTTTTTTTTCGAAAATTTCTTGTTGTTTTAACTCTTGCTGTTTTATATATTCATTTTCAAGAATAAAGATATAACCTTTTTCAGGATTAACACACCAATCTAATGGGATTAGTTTATTTATTCGATGTAAAATTTCAAAAAAATAGCACTTATAATTATCATCAATTGTGTCATAAACTAAATCAACGTAAGATTTTGTTGTTTTTTTATGCTTTTTTGTCATATTCCACAAAATATCAAAAACCCTGTGTGCCTCAACATCCAACATTTTTTCAATCTCTTTCTCTAAAATATAAGTATCCATAAATAACTCCTTTCTAAAGGCTATTCATCAATTACACTTCACACTCTGGTATGATGGTGGATTTATAGGAAAAACTATAAAATGATACTAGAAGTGAGGTGGCAACCATAAATAAAACCAGAAAAATTTTGTCCAATAACATCGTTTACTGGCGATTAAAACGCAATTGGTCACAAGAGGAATTCGCATATAGACTTAAATCTAGTACTCAATATGTTTCTACAATGGAAAACGGAAAGAGAAATATATCAAGTGACTATATAGACCATCTTGCGAACACTTTAGGAATAGAGCCACACGAACTTTTAGTAGACAGACCTATTGTAAAAAGTAGGAGAATTGATGGAAAATAAGAATACTAGCACTATTCTTATTTTTTTAGCCTCAAACTGATTATAACATACTTATTCATATTTCGTTAATAGTCAGTAACTTTTATTCCAATTCAATCCTGTCATCTTTAGGACTTGTATTTTGTTTCCTAAATTCATCCAAATTAAAACATTTAATTTTAAAATCTTTGGGTTTACTAGGTAAAGGTTTCTTATTTATTTTTATATTATAGTCAAAAATGGGAATAACATTTATTTTTATAGGATATTTTCTTGTTTTCATAAATAAACCATCACCAAATTTAAATCTCATAAGTTCATCCGGCATCATTAGTTCTCTTCCCATAAGTGATTTATCGTTAGACAAATTATAATCAACTTGATCAAAGCGTCCCGAAGTAGATACACGTTCAGAAGCAATAGTATATTTACCTAAACGACTTGAAATTTCTCTTGCTGTTTCATTATCAGAAGTAAGAAGATAAATCCAATTAGTTGCATTAGATTTAATAGTACCTACAGAATCTTTATATGTTTCTTTTAATTGGTCAAAATCTTGTAAAACCAAATAAAATCGTATATTACGAGAACGAGATACAGTAATCTTATTAGAAATAGAAGTAATAGGGGGCATATTGGCAAACTCATCTAAGATAAAATTTACTCTAACAGGCATTTTACCATTGGAATATGACTGAGCAGTATTAACAAGTGCTTGATAACACTGATCGATAAATAAGCTTGCAAGTTCGTGCCTACTTTCTTTCTCATCAGGTATTATAAGAAAGACTACTGATTTTTTTTTACCAATATTTTCAAGTTCAAAATCAGTTCGGCTAGTAAGATTGGCAATACCAGCATCACTAAACATTTTAATCGTAGTAGCAAGAACTGAAAACAAAGTGGCACGAGTTTCACCTTTAGCGAAAGAACCAGTAGCGTAAGCCATTTTAGATAAACTCCCCATAGGCTTTTGTTGAAAGTATAAATCTAAAGAATTAAAACGATCAATTGTCTTGGAACCATGTTCTACAAGTAAATTATAAATAGAGTAAAGATTTACTTCAGACTCATCAGAACAATCTTCGATGAGTCCATAACAAAGAGCTGATAATACTGCAGTAGCTGATTTTTCCCAGTACATATCTTTAGATGATAAATTTTTACATAAGGATTTGGAAAAATTTTCTATAATGTCACCTGCAAGGTCAATATTGCCTTCATGATAATATTTATATGCTAAATGAAGTGGATTCCAGCCATCTGATGCTAACGCATTTCTTAAATTAACAACATGAATTTTATATCCACGTTTTTTTAAGAAACTAGCAGTAGTGTTATAAAGTTCTCCCTTAGTATCATTTATGACCATTGATTCATTAGCATAACCTAAATTAAATATAAGTGGCATAATTTCGCAAATTGTTTTACCACTACCAGTTGAGCCAATAATCATGGTATGATCAAATGAATCATCATAATAAATATTGCCATCTAATTTAGTTACAGGAATACCACCACTTTTTAATTCTTCTCCAATATTCCAAACCTTAAAATTTTTCTTTATTTCCTTTTTTGTCATGAAACGAGAACTACCATATTCGAAGCTTCCATCTTCTTCAGGAAGTCCTTTTTTCTTTAACAACTTTAATTTAATATCTCGATCATATTTTAAAATAAACATGAAGATAAGAGATGAGAGAAGAAGTGTACCAAAAAGTAATCCTAAATCTGTTAAAAAAAATAATGTCTTAATAATATTGATATTCCATTTTAACTTAATATTGTGAGTTATAATCCATACTAGGTTATAACAAATATTTGCAGATATGACAAAGTCAAGAATAGCGATTAATATATAATTGTAATACTTTTTAAGTTTCTTTATATAGAAATTCCTCCCATTTTTTTATCTCTTAATTGACATAGTGAGTAAGTATTATTTAATAATTCTTCTAGAAACATTCCTCCATTATAAAGTGAAACAATTTCAGCATTAATATTTTCTTTGGGCATACATTTTCCTAATAATCTTTTACCGTGATCATAATCAATTCTTAATCGATCATATTCTTCTAAATTATCTTGATATTTATTTATAAGAGTATCATTAACTAAAAAAGTCATTAAAGCTTGAGCTTTCTTAATATCTTTTTTATCAAAACTATAAAGAAGTGGAAAGTCATTATTATCATCAATATATTTTAAAAATAAGCAATGCTCTTTACTGGTAGGTATTGCCTGTATTTTTAAATCTTTTTCAACATTTAAATTATAATTATTGTGCAAAAATTGTTTTAGGGAAAATCTATCAATATTAAGATTTTGATCCAAAACATCTTTATTCAAATTAATATTATAATTTGCAAAAACATAATCCATAATGTAATTAATTGTTTTACTTTTTGCAGACATACTATCATTACCAACCAACATATCAGTATTAAAATTATCTCTAGTGATATCAACAACATACATTATTTTTTTACCTCCAATTCATATTCCATTTGTTCTACAATTTCTTTTTCCTCACGCTCCATCTCACTATATAAATGATTGATTGCTTTATTGATAAATCTTTTATAATTAAGTTCTCTATAAAAGTTGGCTGTTTTTAATTTATTATATCTAGTAGAATTATAACCTAATTTTTTGAGAGCAGAGTAAAATTCTTGAATACTCATATTAGTATCTACTGTACTAACAGCTGAAATAAGAGCATCAACATTGAAATCATAATGTGAATTATGTAACCATTTTTTAAATACTTTTTTTATTTGGCTGTCATTCAAATCAGCAAGTACACAAATCTTGTATAACTGTTTAGCAATATCTTTTTTAGTTTCATCTTTAGCATAATCGCCACGACTCCTAAAATTAAGACTGTTTATGTTTTTATTCAGAAAACTTTTTTCTCTTTGCATAAAATCCATTGCTTGATATTTTTTGTAATTAGCAAGAATTTCATTTCCTATTTTAGAATATAGTCTTTTCTTTTGATCATTAAAATATTTTCTTTCTTGATTACTCTTACTATTACCATACAAAACATTTAGCTCTTTCTGATGTTCATCTAACAATTTCAAATAATTCGCATAATCATATTTTACAGAATCATGTGAAAGAATAAATTCTATAATTTTATCTAAATCTTTTCTATATATATTCATGTTTTTTGAATTATACTGAAGCCTGCCTTTAGCAGGTAATTCATCATATAATTTTAATAACAGTTTATTTAAATCTTTTCTATATTTATCACTAAACAATCTTTGATTTTTTATTTTATTTAATTCTTTTATGTTAATTTCACCAGTAATATCAGAAAAAGACTTGTCACGAAGTTCATAAAATTTTTGATAGTCGGTAAGATGTTTTGCCACATTACTTTTGAAATTTTTAAAGCAATATTTAGGTACTGTTGGATTTGTTTTTGTAGGTACTTTTTCAAAGATACAAAAATGAATATGAGGGTGTTTAGAGGTATCACGATGCAAAGTACAATACCAAGATACGTTATTTAAGTCAAGTCCCATATCTAAAATAAGCTGGGGAATAACTTGATTAGACAAACTATAAAAATCTGCTTTAGTTATTAGTCCATGATTTATTGCAAACTCTGACGGGAAAGAAAGAAAGCCTCTCCAGTAAATACCTGTACCTGTGTCTGTAATTTTATTGAGTTCATCTTGCTTTACTACATCACCATCGCTAGTCCATAAATATGTTTCATTATTTTCGTTAAGATATGTTTCCTTGTCAGAGAAAAGAGCATAATCTTTTAGAAGATTATACTCATCAATACTAGATGCATCGGCTTTTTGTTTTTTTGACGCATAGTTCATCCATCCTTTAATTCCTAGTTTCTTATTTTTACATTTTTTATATTGCAATTGAAATACAATATCACTCTTGCTTATTTTTTAATTCCTTCTTTTTAGATGCCATTTCTCGTACATCTTTAAGTACCAAACCTTTGGCTTTTTCTGTGATTGGATGTTCAATAATTGAGAAACTTAAATCTTCCATTGTTTGTGGAACTTTAAGTTGTTGCATAAAAATATCTTGTTGCTTTAACAACCATCTGGTATTAAATTCAGTACGATTAAGAATCACAAGTAACTGCTTAAAATAAGTTTCAAATGATTTTTTGAATGCCATATCAAATAAACTAAAAAACTGCGATTGACTATCACTAATTTTATCTAAATTCATTTTTTCTGATACTGCATTATGAATAAATTCTGATGAATTCATTCCGAGTTTTTCTGCATGAACCAGTATTTCTTTTTTTTCATCTTTAGTTACACGAAAACTTAATCTTTCATCTTTATTGCTTATTTTCGGTTCCCTTATTCATCACTAATTTTAAGTTATTAAGTACGAAATCTTTCACAGCTTTATCAATAAAATCTTGTTGACTCATATTAAGTGCTTTAAGAATCTTGCGAAAAGCTTCATTTAAAGTAGCATCTACTTTTCCTTTTACTAAACTATCATTATTCAATTAAATATCACCTCCAAATATTTTAAAATCATGTACATAAAAACGTACTTAAATTTTTTAATTATTTTTATTTTTAGGTACAAACTCATGGGACACTTTAAAGCAGGATAACTGTGTCTGACAAACAACATCGCCAGTGGCGAGTTTGAACGTATTATAAAGGTTTTAGAAGATTCTAATTGTCCGACAATGTCTAAATTGTCTGACTTTTGTCTCACAGGATTTCTATCAGAAATGCCTAAAATTTCTTATTTGTCAGCCAGAAGCCTGACAAAATGGACTATTTTTTTAAGATTTTTGAGGCAATTTTTCCATTTTTTTGGAAATTTTAAAAATATTTTTAAAGAAAAAGTGTACATTTATTTCATTGTTATTTTGAAATTCATGTACGCTCTTTTTAGATTTATGATATTGCTATTACACCATAACCCAGATTAGGTTTGAAACCTTTTTCATCTTTGATTGGAATTAATTTTATGATTTCTTGATTTTTATTTTTACTATAATCTAGATAAAAAGTCCCATTTTTTTCTCTTATTATATCTATTTTAAAGTACTCTACTTGATAATAATTTTGTAGTTGGTGAATGTAGTCTTCTATTTCTTTTTCGGTTTTTGGAGAAGATAAACTTACTATTTTAGTAGTATCTTCATAAGATACCGTTACTTCTTTATCAATCATACTTTCTGTAAATAGAGTACTATATTCTTCTAGAAATGACTTTCTAAAGTTTACTTTTTCAATTACTACTTTTCTATTTTCATCATAGCCTAAATCTATAGTTTCAATATATTTCATACATAGTTCTTGCCTTCTTTGTTTAGATAAGTTATTCCATATAGATGATTTATCTAATAATTTGTCATTTAATTTTACTTGTTTTATCTTATCAATATCTTTATAAATAGCTGGACTATCTAGGTTAATATCATCAATTGTTAGAACGTTATTTTTTAAATTATTTTCTAACTCTTGTATTCTATCATCAA
>CALVJP010000006.1 GCA_944332215.1 uncultured Bacilli bacterium | reverse complement strand
AGTTTTAAAGCATACTCTTTATTATGCATATAATAAAAACATCTCCTTTCCAAAGAGATATTATACAATATATATCGGAATCTTTTTTATTAATGATAAGGTATCTTTTTAAAAAAGGATTAACATTTCACCGTATAAATGTTGACATAGTTTTTTAAAAGGAATATACTTAAAAGAGCTTTATCATATTACTAAAGCCTTTTTATTTGGTAGGAGGGAAAAATGAAAAATTTATTCAAATATCTTAAAAAATCACGATTTGCTATTCTTTTAATATTTGGATTATTAGTTGTGCAAGCATACTGTGATTTAGCCTTACCCGAATATACCTCAAAAATGGTCAACGTCGGTATTCAGCAATCAGGTATCAAAGAAGCAACTCCAACAGTTATTAGGGAAAGTAAATTAGATAATTTATTACTTTTTGCATCCGATAAGGAAGCTAAAATAATTAAAGACAATTATGAAGTTTTAGATAAAACAAAAGCAAACTTAGAACAATATCCTGAATTAAAAAATGAAAAAATTTATAAACTCAAAAATGAAAGTAGTTCTGATAAAACAGAATTAAATACTTTTTTTGAGCGGGCTTTTACAATAGATAGTTATTTAACCAACGAAAAAACAAGGGCAAAATTAATAAAAGAGCTTCAAGCAAAAATGCCTGGTATCGAAATATCAGATCCAACTGATATTTACGATTTACTCAAAGCGATGCCTAATGAAAATAGAAATGAATTATTAGATGAAGTTAATACGCAAGTTAGCAAAACAGAAGAATCAATTTTAAGCCAAGCAGCCATTGCTTTAGTTAAAGAAGAATATAAAGCCATTGGCCTTGATACAGGTCAGTTACAAACTAATTATGTTTTAACTACTGGTGGCCTAATGTTATTAATTGCCTTAGCAAGTATGGCTTTAACTATTTTAGTCGCTTTTATTTCATCAAAAGTATCTGCTAATCTTGGTAAAGATCTTCGAAATTCGGTTTTTAGTAAAGTCTTAGATTTTTCTTCAGCCGAATTTAAAAAATATTCAACTGCTTCATTAATTACTAGAAGTACAAATGATATTCAGCAAATTCAAATGCTAACTGTTATGCTCTTAAGAATTGTTTTTTATGCTCCCATTATGGCTATTGGCGGCGTAATTAAAGTTTTAAACACCAATTCTTCCATGACTTGGATCATTGCTATAGCCGTGGCAGCAATCTTCCTTTTAGTTATTGTGCTTTTTACAGTGGCTATGCCAAAATTCAAAATTATTCAAAAATTAGTCGATAAAGTAAATTTGGTTTCGCGCGAAATCTTATCTGGTCTTAGTGTTATTCGGGCTTTTAGTCGTGAAAAACACGAAGAAAAAAGATTTGATAAAGCCAATACTGATTTAATGAAAACCAACCTTTTTGTCAACCGTACAATGGCTTTGATGATGCCGCTTATGATGTTAACGATGAATCTTATTATGGTTAGTATTGTCTGGGTAGGAGCGGGGTATGTCGATAATGGCTCAATGCAAGTTGGGGACATGATGGCATTCATGCAATATACAATGGAAATTGTAATGTCTTTCTTAATGATTTCAATGGTTTCTGTCGTTTTACCACGAGCTGTTGTTTCTTTAAATCGTGTCAACGAAGTTATAACTACACCAATAGTTATTAAAGATCCAGATGATCCAAAAACTTTTGATTCTGCCAAAAAAGGCCTTATTGAATTTAGAGATGTTAGTTTTCGTTATCCCGATGCGGATTATGATGTTGTTACCGATATTTCTTTTACTGCCAAACCAGGTGAAACTACAGCCTTAATTGGCTCAACTGGAAGTGGTAAAAGTACTGTCATAAATTTAATTCCTAGATTTTTCGATGTCACAGATGGCGCGATTTATGTTGACGGAGTTAATATTAAAAATGTCAATATAAAAGATTTGCGAGCTAAAATTGGTTTTGTCCCGCAAAAAGGATTGCTTTTCTCAGGGACTATTCAATCAAATATTACTTATGGTAATCCTAAGGCCAGTCAAGCTGACATTGATAAAGCTCTTGAAATATCTCAAGCTAAAGAATTTGTCGACAAACTTCCTGGCGGCTTAGATTCCCCAATTGCTCAAGGTGGTAAAAATGTCTCTGGCGGGCAACGTCAAAGATTATCTATTGCTCGGGCTATTGCCGTTAATCCTGATATTTTCATTTTCGATGACAGTTTCTCAGCATTAGATTTTAAAACTGATGCCACTTTAAGACATGAGCTTAAGAAAATAACTAAAGATAAAACGGTGATTATTGTAGCTCAGCGCATCAGTACAATTATGAACGCTGAACAAATTATTGTTTTAGATGAGGGCCAAATTGTTGGTAAAGGGACCCACGAAGAATTAATGCAAACTTGCGACATCTATAAACAGATTGCCTTATCCCAATTATCAAAGGAGGAGGTATAATATGAACGGAAAATCAGGACCTAAAGGCCCTATGGGGCGTGGGCAACACATGAATACGGAAAAAGCTAAAGATTTTAAGGGGACTTTGCTCCGTTTAATTAAAACTATTAGCACCTATAAAATCCCCCTTTTATTCGTCATTATTTTTGCCATTGGGTCAGTAATTTTTAATATCTTTGGTCCCAAAATTCTTGGTAACGCTACCACGGAAATTTTTAATGGCCTAGTTTCTAAAGTATCTGGCGGGGCGGGTATTGACTTTGAAAAACTTGGTAGTATTCTCTTATTATTAGTTGGTTTATATCTTATTAGTGCTATTTTTAATTTTATTCAAGGTTTTATCATGAGTGGGGTTTCGCAAAAATTTTCTTATAAATTAAGAAAAAATATTGCTGAAAAAATTAACCGTTTACCAATGAAATATTTTGATAAAAATCAAGCCGGCGATATTTTATCACGCATTACTAATGATGTAGATACTATTAGTACTAATCTTAATCAGGCTCTAACTCAACTAATTTCTTCCATTACCATGATGATAGGTGTTCTGATTATGATGCTTTCAATTAGTGGCATAATGACTGCAGCCGCTTTAGCCATTATTCCAGTTGTCATTATTATTATGTTAATTATTGTCACTAAATCACAAAAATATTTTATTACTCAACAAAATTATCTAGGTAAAATTAATGGCCATATCGAAGAAACCTATGGTGGTCACAATATTGTCAAAGCTTTTAATGGCGAAGCTAAAGCCAAACAAGATTTTACCGAATTAAATGATACTTTATACGAATCAGGATGGAAAAGTCAATTTTTATCTGGTATGATGCAACCAATGATGAAATTCATTAGTAACTTAGGCTATGTTGTAGTTGTTATTTTAGGCGGTTTTCTTGTTATTAAGAACAAATTAGAAGTGGGTTCTATTGTTTCATTTACGCAATATATTCGTAATTTTACTCAACCAATTTCCCAAGTTGCCCAAATATCTAACTTAATTCAAGCTTTAATGGCTGCAAGTGAACGTGTTTTTGAATTTTTAGATGAACCCGAAGAGCCTGTGGATGTTAAAGATGCCGTAAACATTGAGAACATCAAGGGAAATATTAAATTTGACCATGTTGCTTTCGGTTATAATGAGAACAAAACAATTATTAAGGATTTCAGTGCCAATATCAAAGCTGGAACTAAAGTAGCCATTGTTGGACCAACTGGGGCGGGTAAAACAACTTTAGTAAAATTACTGATGCGTTTCTACGATGTTAATAAAGGGGCTATTTTAATTGATGGACACAACATCAAAGATTATAAACGCCATGAATTGCGCTCAGAATTTGGCATGGTCCTTCAAGATACTTGGTTATTTAGTGGCTCCATTGAAGATAACATCAAATATGGTAAGTTAGAGGCAACTCATGACGAAGTTGTCAATGCCGCCAAAGCTGCACATATTAACCATTATATTAAAACTTTACCAGAAGGTTATAAAATGGAAATCAACGAAGAGTCAAGTAATATATCTTCTGGTCAAAAACAATTATTAACGATTGCTAGAGTTATTTTGGCCGATCCTAAAATTCTCATTTTAGACGAAGCTACTAGCAGTGTTGATACTCGTACGGAAGTGTTAATTCAAAAAGCCATGGATAACTTAATGGAAGGGCGCACTAGTTTTATTATTGCTCATCGTTTATCAACGATTAAGAATGCTGATTTAATTCTAGTCCTTAATGAAGGAGATATTGTTGAGCAACGAAATCATGAAGAATTATCAGCTAAAAACGGCTTTTATGCCAAACTATATAATTCACAATTCGAAGAATAAAAATTGTACATTATTTGACATTATTATTAATTTCGTGTATAATTATTACTGTTTTCAAAAAGGAGGAAAGCGTATGCATTATGAAGAAAAAATCAGCCAATTAAAACAAGCTTTAAGCACTTTAGAAAAATCAGATGAAAATGCCACTTTAAGTGAAAATACTTATACTACGATGACCAAATATATCAATGGATCTGTTTTAACTCAAGACGAAGAAAGAATAATCGATAACTTTCTTGCAATTTACCTTCCTCCTAAAGAGATTTCCTTTGAAATTCATGGATTAAATAGTAATTATGAACGTACAATGCTTAAAATTATTCCTTTTGTTCTAGGTAAACCTAATTTTAGACGTAGTCAAGGTCCGCGCATGACCATGTATCAAATTGCCAGACAAACAGATACCCCTAAAATAATGACTATTAAACCCTTTAATAATGACATTATTAAAGCACCTTCAAAAAATCCTCAAAAAATAATTGATATGAAAAATGTGGCCTAATTACAGGCCTTTTTATATTGAAAAAATTAGCTGATCCATTATTGACAGTACCGCCTATCTGAGTCTAAAATTAATATCAACCTCAGACAAGATAAGACAACCATTATCATGCTAATTTAAAAATATTAATTGTTAAAAGATCAAATATCTGATATAATTAATTAGTATTTATTATATATTTATAATATATGGAGGTCGATTTATGTTACTTATCTATTTAATTTTGGGAATAATTCAAGGCTTCACAGAGCCAATTCCTGTTTCTTCTAGTGGTCATTTAGTAATTTTTAAAGAAATTTTCAATGTTGAAGCTTTAAATGATTTAAATTTTGAAATTTTTGTTAATTTTGGGAGTTTTTTGGCTATTGTCTTTATTTTTCGCCAAGATATTGCTAAAATTATTAAAGATTTCTTCTTATATATCAAAACTAAAAAAAGGGAATACAAAAATAATTTTAAATATGCTTTATTAATTGTCATTGGTACCATTCCCGCTGGACTTGTGGGAATTATTGCGAAAGACTTTATTAGTGAACATTTAAATAATGTTAAATTAGTCGGTATTGCTTTATTGATTACGGCCTTATTTCTCTTTCTTATCAGAAAACTTAAAGGCTACAAAGATGATGAACAAATTACTATTTTTGATGCAATTAAAATCGGGCTTTTTCAAGTAGTGGCCTTATTCCCAGGAATCAGTCGCAGTGGGGCTACTTTAGTTGGGGGCATGTTTAGTGGCCTTAAACGCGAAACCGCGTTCAAATTTTCTTTCATGCTTTACATTCCAATTAGTTTAGCTACCATGGCTTTAGGAGTCAAAGATGTTGTTGAAACTGGCATTGAAAGCAGTTTATTAATTTGTTATATCTTCGGGGCCATAGTTGCTTGCATTGTCACTTATTTTGCAACCAAGTGGTTTCGAGGAATTATGCTCAAAGGCAAACTTATATACTTCGTTTACTATTGCCTAATTGCCGGAACATTGGTAATCTTATTCTTATAACAAGGAAATCATTCCTTGTTTTTTTCACCAAAAACACACATATTTATTGTATAATGTAAATAAGGAGGTTACCTTATGAAATTACTAATTGCTGACGATGAAAAACTTATTAGAGATGTTATTAAAGAATACGCCCTTAATGAAGGGTTTGAAACCGTAGAGGCAGAAAATGGAAAGGAAGCTTTAGAAATAATAGAAAATAACGACATTGATTTAGTTGTTCTTGATATTATGATGCCCAAAATGGATGGTTTAAGTTTCCTTAGTGCCATGAAGAAAATCAAAAATACTCCTGTCATTATTCTTTCAGCCCGCACAGAAGAATATGACAAATTAACCGGCTTTGACCTTGGTACTGATGATTATTTAACTAAACCTTTTAGCCCAAAAGAATTAATTGCCCGCATTAAAGCCATTTTAAAAAGATGTGGCCAATCAACCGATGGCCTATATGTCTATAAGGATTTAAAGATCGATTATAATGCCCATAGTGTTTATTTAGCTAATCAGGAGCTTAAATTAACACCGAAGGAGTATGAACTGCTATGTTACTTTGTAAAAAATCAGAATATTGCCTTATCCAGAGAACAATTGCTTAATCATCTTTGGGGTTATGACTTTTTCGGTGATGACCGTACTGTTGACACTCATGTTAAAATGCTTAGAAACAATCTTGGGCCATACCGCAGTTTAATTATTACGGTTAGAGGAGTAGGCTATAAATATGTCACTACTTAAAAATAAAATAATAACTATGGGAGCCAAAATAAAAAATTTTTTGCAAACTGAATTTAAAAGCAATAGTTTGGCAACTAATATTTGGCTTTTTCTTACTCTTTTTTCTATTCTGATTCTTTCTTTTCTTTGGTTTTTTCAGACGGTTTTTTTAGATAGTTACTATAAGCATTATAAAACTAAAGAACTTAATAATGCAGCTAGTCAATTGGAAAAAGCCTATGATCATAATAATTTAAATTCTTATGAAACAATTGCTAGAAAAAACGGTATTTGTATCGAAATATATGACGATGAAAATAATAAATATGCGGCTACTAACTTTAATCAAGGGTGTATGGAATTTGGAAATCGAAATTTCGATGTTAAAAAAGATTTTATTAATAGTAACCTAGATAAAAAGCAATATAACTTAATCAATAGTCGTTTTAAAAATGATACTTTGATTTATGCTTTAAAACTAGATAATAGTACTTATGCTTTTATTAATGCCTCATTGGTGCCAATGGATTCAACGGTTAGTATTTTGCAAAGTCAATTAATCTATGTGACTTTAGTTGTCCTTATTTTATCATTTATAGTTGGTTATTTCATTTCCAAAAAACTATCAAAACCAATTACTAAAATCAGTGCGGATGCTAAAAAATTAGCTGACGGCAATTACAATGTTGTTTTCAGCTCATCTGAGGACATTTATGAAATAAATGAGCTAGTTGATACCTTGAATTATACCCGCGGCGAACTTTCTAAAACTGAGGCCTTAAAACGCGATTTAATGGCGAATATTAGTCATGATTTAAAAACGCCACTAACAATGATTAAAGCTTATGCTGAAATGGTCCGTGATTTAACTTATAAAAATAAATCCAAAAGAGAAGATAATCTTAATACTATCATTGCAGAAGCAGATCGTTTGAACCTTTTAGTAAATGATATTTTAGATCTTTCAGCTTTACAAAGCCTCGAGCCAAATTTAAAAATTGAAACTTTTGATTTAATAGAATTAACTAAAGAAATTATTAATCGTTTTCATATTCTCACTGAACAGGAGGGTTATAAATTTGTTTTCAAACATCCAAAAATAGTCAAAGTACAAGCTGATCGTCAAAGAATATATCAAGTTATTTATAACCTTATCAATAATGCCATTAATTACACAGGGAAAAACCGTAAAATCGAGGTTATTATTACAGAGCAAGATAAACATTATTTATTTGAAGTCCGTGATAGTGGGAAAGGAATCCCGGAAAATGAAATTAAATTCATTTGGGATAAATACTATCATAATGATAAAAAACATAAAAGAAATCAATATGGTACCGGCATCGGTTTATCGATTGTTAAAAGTATTTTGCAAAATCATGGATGTAATTATGGGGTGAAAAGCTCATCTAAAGGTAGCACTTTCTATTTTGAACTTCCAAAATCCCTAGACTAATTATAAAAAACCTTTCGTTTCGGAGTAGGAAATGCTATAATAAAATAGGTGATGACATGATATATTTACTATACGGCAATAAAAACTTTTTAATTGATAATGAATTAATTACTTTAAGTCAGCCATTTGATCCAATGAATATTTCCAAGTTTGATTTTGATAACGAGAGCCCGCAAAATGCTATGGAAGATGCCAAGACAATCTCTTTATTTGGCGATAAAAAACTCATCATTTGTACACATGCCAATATGTTTACCGGCGCTACTAGTAAAGATATAGATATAATCGAGGAGTATTTAAATCATCCAAATCCCGATACAACCATTATTTTTACCGTTAATAATGAAAAAATTGATGAACGCAAAAAAATAACTAAGTTAATAAAAAAGAAGGGCTGCGTCAAAGCTTTTAATGCTAAAATTGATGTTCATGATTTAATAAAAAGTGAATTACAAGATTTTAAGATTGATAATCAAACGCTTAATTTATTAATCAATAGAGTCGGGGAAAATCCTCTAATATTAAAAAATGAACTAGCTAAAATTAAAATTTATAAAGATGATAATCACCTTATTAGCTCTAATGATATTATGAATTTAACTACGAAAAATATAGATACAGATATATTTAAACTTATTGATCATATTGTTAGAAACCAAAAAGATGAAGCTTTAGAAATTTACTATGAAATGCTAAAAATAAATGAAGAACCGCTTAAAATAATTATTTTATTAGCAAGTCAATTTCGCATTATGTATCAAGCCAAACAATTATTAAAAAGAGGTCTTTCCGAAAAAGATATTGCCACTATTTTGAAAATTCATCCATACCGCGTGAAATTAGCGATCCAAAATAGTCGCTATATCGATAGTAAAGTGTTACTCCAATATTTAGCCGATTTAGCCGATTTAGATATTGGTATTAAAACAGGCATTATAAATAAAGATACGGCTTTAGAATTGTTTATCTTAAAAAAATAAGTTATTATGTAACTGTTAGGAAAAGAGGAATTAAATGAAACAAATAGAAGTAACCACTATGGTAAATATGACTTTAGTCAAGGCTGTAAAAATATTAGAAAGTCAGGGCTTTAAGAAGATAAGAGAAAGTCGGGTAGAAGATCTTTATTTGACTACTAAGATCAATGAATTAAAAAGTGATAATATTTTGGAAATCCTTGCTTCTTGTGTATTATTAAGATATTTGAAAATTAATAATACACAAGTATTTAAAAAAATAACATATAAAAATAAAACCTATGAAAATGGACAATTTCTTACTGAGGAAAAAATAAATTTAAATTGTGATGATCTAGTCAAAGCCGAAAAATTATTTAAGGCATTAGGTTTTGAAAAATTAGTCAAGGTAAAATATGATGTCTTAGTAATGAAAAAAGGCCATATGGAATTGGCTTTTCAGGACGTAGAAAATTTAGGATTGTTACTTGAATACGAACACCCTGACAATTTCGAAAACATTTCCGCCAAGGAAATTGTCAAAGAAAAGCAAAAAATGATTATGGAGATTAGAAATTACCAATTAAATGTCTCTGATAATTACGATATTAAAAAAGCTTATGAATTAATCAAGAGGCAATTAGATAATAAATGTTTTTAAGGTTTTCGCAAAACCTTGTTTTTTTTCAAAAAAAGAGAGTAGATTACCCTCCAATAAAACATACTGCTTAAAGTGTACTTGTCTTATAAGCTATATTATATTACTTTTCTAATTATTAAACAATATAAATCAAAAAAATATTACAAATTTGACAATTATTTACTATTAATTTTGTCATATATTTGTTTAATACCTAATTCGTATTTACTTGTCAGTTTTGGATTATAATAATTTCGACCAACTAATTCGTTAGGTAAATATTGTTGTTTAACGTAACTACCCTTATAGTTATGCGGATACTTATAATCTTTTGCATTAGTCTTTAAATGGTCTGGCACTTTTCCGACATTACCTTTACGAACATCATTAATAGCTGCATTAATAGCTTCATATGCACTGTTGGACTTTGGGGATAAAGCCATCTCTACAACAATTTCCCCTAAAGGGATTCGGGCTTCTGGCAACCCCAACCGTTCACAAGCTAAAATACAAGCATTTAATCTTGGACCAAGGGCCGGATTAGCAAGGCCAATATCTTCATAAACAATCACACTTAAACGCCTAAAAATAATATCCAAATCTTCAGCTTCAATTAAACGAGCTAGATAATGTAAAGCCGCATTAACATCACTACCACGGATGGACTTTTGTAAAGCACTAATAACATCATAATAACCATCATCATTTTTATCCATATATAAGTTAGGCTTATTATTAATTTTTTTTATAGTTTCCAAGTCTACTATATGATCTTTAGAGCCATAATAGGCAACTTCTAAAAGGTTATAGGCGTATCGCAAATCCCCGCCCGCTAAAGAGGCGATATAATTAAGCGCTTCTAAACTAATATTAATATTTTCTAAAAATGCAGTTGCTTTCTTTAAACCAGTTATTATATCTTCTTTCGATAAAAGCTTTAATTCAAATAATTGGCAGCGACTCCTAATGGCTGGGTTGATCGAATGATAAGGATTGGCCGTTGTCATTCCAATTAAAGTAATAATTCCATTTTCTAAATAGGGCAAAAGCAAATCTTGTTTATCCTTATTTAAACGGTGAATTTCGTCCATAATTAAAACAAAACCATCTGTCATTTTAGCTTTCTCTACCATTTCGTCAAAGTCTTTTTTACTATTAATAACAGCATTTAAAAAACCATATTCTAACTTAAGTTCACTAACTAAAGCATAAGCCAAAGTAGTTTTTCCGGTCCCGCAAGGTCCATATAAAATCATCGAAAAAATGTGAGAATTTTTCACTAAATTATTTAATATTTGGCCTTCGCCAATTAAATGTTTTTGACCAATAATATCGGTTAGTTTATTCGGTCTTATTTGATCTGCAAGAGGTTTCATAAATTATCACCATTTAAATTATACCATATCATTCTACATTTCATTGTTTTTCTTGTAATATTTTGTTAAAATTTAAATAGGTGATGGTAGATGAGTACATATAAAATTTCTGATTTCTTTGTAAAAATTAATGATTTTAAAAATTATCTTTTACTTGAAAAAAAATATAGTATTAATACTGTAAATTCTTATAATCGCGACTTATCTAAATTTGCTCAATATTTTGAAGGAAAAAAACTTAAAAACTTAACAGGCCAAGACTTAAAACTATATATTCAAAATTTAAATAAAATCATGAGTGCTAAAAGTGTAGCCCGCAATATCAGCACTTTAAAAAGTTTTTATAAATTTCTTTTAATTGATAAGTATGTGACTAAAAATCCAATGATTAACATTATACAACCGAAAATCAGTAAAGATTTGCCAAAAGTATTAAGTGAAAAAGAAGTTGATCAGCTACTAAATCTTAAATTAACCGATGCCTATAGCTATCGTAATAAAGCAATGCTGGAACTTATGTATAGTAGTGGACTTCGCGTTAGCGAGCTAATAGCGTTAAAGGTTACTGATATTGATTTAAGCATGTCTTTAGTCCGTATTTTTGGTAAAGGCTCAAAAGAACGGATTATTCCATTAGGGCAGCCAGCCACGGAAGCGCTTTTTGAATATCTCACTTTTTATCGCCATGCTTTAATTAAAAAAATAAAAACTAATTATCTTTTTTTAAATAGCCGGGGTGATAAAATGACGAGGCAAGGTTTTTTCAAAATTTTACAAAAAATAGCCCAGGAACAAGGAATACAGACCCCGTTTTCTCCGCATACATTAAGGCACTCTTTTGCAACACATTTATTAAAACATGGAGCTGATTTAAGAAGTATACAAGAACTTTTAGGTCATAGTGATATCTCATCAACTCAAATTTATACTCATATTTCTAATGAAAAACTAAAAGAAAATTATCAGGAAAACCACCCCCATGGGAAGTAATAATATTAGCATACTATAAACTACTAAAAAATTAAATATTAAACAATAGTCTTTTTAACAAAGAAATGATATAATTATAAAGGTTAAAGGAGTGGGGAAGCATGACTGATGTTATCATAGATACAATTAGCGATAGTTTTAAATTATTACCCTTTTTATTTGTCGCCTTTTTAATCATTGAATTTACCGAACATAAATTAAGTAATAAAAGTAAAGATACTATTCAAAAAGCTGGTAAATTTGGCCCGGTCATCGGAAGCTTACTAGGTATTCTGCCTCAGTGTGGCTTTTCCGTTTTGGCAACGAATTTATATGTAACTCGAATAATTAGTTTCGGGACACTTATTGCTGTCTATCTTTCTACCAGTGACGAAATGCTTCCAATAATGCTAGCAGAGCATGCAAGTCTTAGCTTAATTCTTCAAATTTTATTCATAAAATTAATTGTTGGTATTATATTTGGATTCATTATTGACCTTTTTTTCACCAAAAATGATAAAAAAATTAATTATCATATATGTGAGTCTGAACACTGTAATTGTGAACATGGCCTTATCAAATCGAGTCTTATTCATACTTTAAAAACTTTTATTTTTATTTTTATCATTACATTTGCCCTTAATACAGCATTTTATTTCTTAGGTGAAGAATTTCTCAAAAATGTTTTAGCTCAAAATAATTGGTTTACCCCATTTATTACTAGTTTAGTTGGTTTAATTCCTAACTGTGCCGCTAGTGTTATTATCACGGAACTCTACTTAAATGGCATAATTACTTTAGCTCCAGTGGTATCTGGACTTTTAACCGGTAGTGGTGTCGCTTTACTTATTTTGTTTAAAGCTAATAAAGATGTTAAGGAAAACCTCAAAATAGTTATTTTACTTTATACTATTGGTGTTCTTACCGGTTTATTTATCGAGTTTTTAAGCTTATTTCATTAAGAAATGACTTATTATCATAAAACAAAATCCAATTAAAAAGAAAATAAATGTTTTCTTTTTTTCTGGATATTTCATGGCTGTAGGTAGCAATTGAAGCGAGCCAATATGAAGCATAATCCCCGCAATAATAGCTAGTAAAATACCCATTAGGAAATCTGTAATAAAGGGTTTTAAAAAGAAAAACGCTAATATAGCCCCTAAAGGTTCTGCCATTCCAGAAATAAAGGTATAACCTAAAGCTTT
>CALVJP010000005.1 GCA_944332215.1 uncultured Bacilli bacterium | reverse complement strand
ATTCTCTGTAATAAAGCTTTGGCTCTATCAGTCCCAAAACGTACCATTAATTCATCTTCAAACGACACGTAAAATTGACTCATTCCAGGATCGCCTTGACGTCCAGCACGACCTCTTAATTGATTATCAATACGTCTTGATTCGTGTCTTTCTGTGCCTAGAACACATAAACCGCCAAGTTCTTTAACGCCTTCGCCTAATTTAATATCTGTTCCACGTCCAGCCATATTGGTTGCAATCGTTACTGCGCCTTTTTCGCCAGCCTTAGCAATTATTTCTGCCTCGCGAGCATTATTTTTAGCATTTAATACCTCATGAGGAATTTTTTCTTTCTTAAGCATAGAACTTAAAAGCTCACTATTTTCAACGGCAATCGTACCGACTAGTACTGGTTGTCCTTTAGTATGTCTTTCTTTAATTTCTTTCACTACCGCCGAAAACTTACCTTTAGCTGTGGCGAAAATTAAATCACCAAAGTCTTCCCGAATAACTGGTTTATTAGTAGGAATTTGGATAACATACATGTTATAAATATCCCTAAATTCTTCTTCCTCGGTTTTGGCCGTTCCTGTCATTCCTGCTAATTTCGCGTACATTCTAAATAAATTCTGAAAAGTAATCGTAGCTAAAGTCTTTGTCTCCTCATTAATGTTAACTCCCTCTTTAGCTTCAATTGCTTGATGTAAGCCTTCTGAAAAAGTTCGGCCTGGCATTAAACGCCCTGTAAATTGGTCGACAATAATAATTTTATTATCTTGAACAACGTAATCAAAATCACGTTTCATGCTGTAATTAGCTCTTAAAGCTTGATTAATAAAATGGACTAAAGTGGTATGTTCAATATCATATAAATTTTTTAAGTTGAAATAACTTTCGGCTTTTTTTATTCCCTCAACATCGAGAGATACTGCTTTAGTCTTTTCATCATAAATATAACCTTTATTTTCACTTAAGCCTTTAGCAAATTTGTCAGCTTGAATATATAAATTAGCGGATTTCATTCGTCCACCTGAAATAATTAATGGCGTACGGGCCTCATCAATTAAAACAGAATCCACCTCGTCGATAATAACAAAATTAAGTGGTCTTTGCACTCGATCTTCGGCTTTAACAACCATGTTATCTCTTAAATAGTCAAAGCCTATTTCATTATTGGTTGAATACATAATATCACAGTTATAAGCCTCACGTTTTTCACTCTGGGAATATTCGCGGTAATTAACGCCCACGGTCAAACCTAAAAATTCATAGATTTGGCCCATCCAAGCCGCATCTCGACCAGCTAAATATTCATTAACCGTGATTACATGTACACCTTTACCCGTTAATGCATTAGCATAAGCTGGTAAAACTGAAGTTAAAGTCTTTCCTTCACCGGTTTTCATTTCTGCAATATTACCAAAGTGAATAGCTAAACCACCGATTAACTGCACATAATAGGGTTTTTCCCCAATTACTCGATAAGCTGCTTCACGCGCTACGGCAAAAGCTTCAACTAAAATATCATCGACTGTCTCGCCTTTTTCAATTCGTTCTTTAAATTCTTTGGTCTTATTTTTTAACTGTTTATCAGTTAATTCGCTCATCTGGCTATCTAACAGTTCAATTTCATCTGCAATCCTTTTAAAACGTTCTAATTCTTTATATTCATGATCAAAAATTTTCTTTAATAATTGCATATCTTTCCTTCTTTCATGTCTATATAGTATTTTATCAAAAAAAACTTAAAAATAATAGCCTAAGTAAGAAAAAAAGACCAAAAGTCTTATTTTTCTTTGATTAAACCATAGTTGCCGTCTTTACGCTTATAAATGACTTCAATTTCACCATTTTTAGAATTTCTGAAAACAAAGAAATCATGGTCAATTAAGTTCATTTGTAAAATAGCTTCATCTTCACTCATTGGTTTTAATTCGATGTCTTTGCGCTTAACAATTTTACTTGTATCTTTTTCTTCTTTTTCAGTTTCAAAATCAATTGCTAAACCAATAATTTTTTCTTTATTACTCTTTTTACCCATACGGGTTTTATTTTTTCTTATTTGTCTTTCTAATTTATCTAACACTAAATCAATAGCAGCAAATGGATCCTTATCCGTCTCTTCAGCACGTAGTATCATTCTTTTAGCTGGTATAGTAACCTCGACTACTTGAGCTACACCATCTTGCCTAATAACTACGGTAGCTACAAATTGCTCAGGATCTTCAAAATATTTATCCAGTTTTCCTAATCTTTTTTCAACATAACTTTTAATATCTTCAGTGATTTTTACTTTTTTTCCACGAATTTTATATTCCATATTATCACCCTCCTTTTATATTATACCATATTTAATTAAGAAATAATACAATAAAACTATGTGATTGATGGGAAATGTAACAAAAAAACTACACTAAGGCAGTTTTTATTTCAACAACATTTTTAGCTTGAAGGCCCTTGTCAGTTCTAACTAAATCGAATTCCACATACTGGCCTTCTACTAGTGTTTTATAGCCTTCAGTAAGAATAGCTGAATAATGAACAAAGATATCTTCGTGATCATCATATTCGATAAATCCAAAACCTTTTTCGTTATTAAACCATTTAACTTTTCCTCGCACTCTTACATCTCCCTTCTAGTAATTCCCTTACAATATCAATATACCTTGTATGGCCTTATTTTTCAACAAAAATGAGCCTACAAAAATCGACACAATCTGCACCAAGAATGCTGAAAGAGTCTCTACTGATAACTTATATTTTACTAAAATTTAAATACTCTTTATTCGAAGTCTGTTTCAAAGAAACAAAATATTGCTTCAATGTCTATTTGTGTTACTGTTTGTTATATGAAAATAGCAGTTTGAGCATGAAAACCAAGTTGTGAGGCAAATTTCGACATTTTTCTTATTCCCAATGGTAACATGGTAACTGACAAATAGAGGGCAGTTGATGTATATGAAAGAATTTGTAATTAACGGTTCACTCAATCTGATAAAAAAAGAATGTCCACATTATAACGAAGAAAAGTTAGAAGAGATTGAGTACGGATTAGTTAGTATTTATCTTACTATTACAAAAACAATTGTCATTGTCACTGTGGCTATTATATTAGGTATTTTAAAAGAAATGATAGTTTTTACAGTAATTTATAATATTATCCGCATGCCATCATTTGGCCTGCATGCTACTAAAAGCTGGATATGTTTATTAAGTTCTGCGACTATCTTTCTCCTAATGCCATATGTATGTGCCATTGTACAAATCCCTATTTTGTCAAAAGTAATTGTTGGTGTAATTGGCATATTACTTATGTTTAAAAATAGCCCAGCTGATACGGAGAAAAAACCAATCGTCAGTCCACAAAGAAGAAAGGTCTATAAAATCGTATCAACTTTAATCGCTATTATATACGTAGTATTAGCTGTAATTTTACCTAACAATTTCCTTTCAAATAGCTTTATTGCTGCTTTAATATTACAATGTTTTATTATATCTCCAGCAGTTTATAAGCTATTTGGCTTGCCGTATGATAATTACAAAAATTATACGGCATAATTATTGGTTTAAATTTTATTTAAACATAGATACCTTGAAGGGAGGACGTACAATGAATTTCTTTGCATCAGCTTTAGCATCAATAGGGTCATTATTTGCTAACGTCGGAAGTCAATCTTGCATAATGGTGTGGTTTGATGAAGCCAAAACCCCAAAAAGTTTAATTAAATAAAAAATGTAGAAATTGTCTACATTTTTTTATATTTTTATTATTAATCGTTGTGTAAATCTCTCACGGGTTACACTTTTTTCATTGCTCAAGTTTTTATCTTCTTTTAATATTTCATTAACTAAAGTAAGACCATATCCATGACCTTTACCTTTTGTTGTAAATCGATTATTTCCCATTTTATCCAATTCTAAATTACCCTCATAATTATTAGATATATCAATACATAAATTCCCGTCCATAATGAATAACTCAATTGTAATATACCTATCTTCTAAATTAAGTACAGCCTGTATCGCATTGTCTAAAAATACTCCAATAATTTTACAAGCATTTAAAGTGGTGTCATCGCTTAAATTAATTAAATCAACAGTTTTAACATCATTAGCTATATCTAATTCGTAGTCTATTCCCTCTTCATCCATCCTACATACTTTTGAATAAATAGTAGCTCTAAAACCACCTTCGGGAATTTTCGAGGTTTGACCCAATATATTTTCATTATCTTTAATTTTATTATCTATAATTTTATCTATATAATCTATGGATTTTTTATTATTATCTTTAATCATATTTCGAATAGTTAACAATTGATTCTTATTTTCATGATTTGCCACCCTATATTTATCCATAATTCCCTCATATTCACGGAGGCTAGTCAAACTAGTTTCATATTTATTATTTATAGCTTTAAAATTCGCCTGGGTGTTAGCCAATTTTATAATTACTATTATATATAAAAATGTTAGGATAGTATTACATACTAATGATATAGTTGATGGTAACTTCATATACGTCATAATTAAAAATACACTTATTAAAGCTATTGTAATTATAAAATATATAATCAAATTACTTTGTTTCATATTATTAAAAGTTTTATATAAATAATTATATATTTTTGTGGGAAAAAGTGTTTTTAAAAATATAAAAGCTAATAATGGTATACCAATACTAATTAAAATCGTACTATATATATTAGTATTTTGCGAAACCGTTTCTACATTCCCTTCCACAAATAAAAGGGTAATTATTACAAATACAAATTCACATAATACCGCTATAAATTCAGAAACAATGACTGACAAAATAGCTTTAGTCACATTTCTACAATATAAAATATAATTTATAATGAAAAATAAAATCATTATAAAAAGCACTTTAAGAGAACGCGGAAAGTAAAAATTAATAATAATTCCACCTAATGTTGCAATTACTAGTCCTAAATATAGCTTATAATCTCTAAAATCGATTTTTTTATCTAATACCACATGCCAACAACAAATTGCAAAACTTCCCAAAAGGAACGCTCCCACTACGTATATTATTGTTTCAATAGCCATTTCAGATCAGCCCTCTCTTTATAATAAATTATAATTCTATTATAACATAGTTACTTTTCATTTATTAAGCATAATTTTTAGCCTTTGAACAAATTTATTACGATTCACAATTTTTTCATTCTTTAACAAACTATTGCCTTTAAGGATCTTGCTGACTAAAGCAAGACCATAGCCATGGCCTTTACCTTTGGTGGTATACTTAGGTGCTTCTATTTTATCAAGTTCAATATTTGCTTCATAATTATTGGAAATATCAATACATAAATTATCATCCATTATAAATAACTCTACAATTATTTCTTTTGTATCTAAGTTTTCCACAGCTTCAATCGCATTATCCAAAAATACACCAATAATTCTACATACATCCAAAGTAATAGACTCCCCCATATTTATTAAATCCACTGCTCTAACGTCATTAGAAATATCTAAAGTATAATCAATTCCAAGTTCATCCATTTTACACAGTTTTGAATATATGGTTGCACGCAAACCACCTTCAGGTATTTTAGAAGTCTTATAAAAAATGTTCTCATTATCCTTTATCTTATTATCAACAAGATTATCAATATGTGCAACCACTTTTTTGTCCTTAGGATTTATCATATTTCTAATCGTTAAAAGTTCATTTTTGTTTTCATGATTTGCAATTCTATATCTATCCATCATATCTTCATATTCTTGTAAACTAGTTAAGCTTGTCTCGTATTTACTATTAACTGCTCTAAAATTCTCTTGGGTATTAGCAAATTTCATAATAACAATTATATATAAAAATGTTAGAAGTGTATTACATACTAACACAACGGTTGAAGGCAACTGCATATACGTCATAGCTAAAAACACACTTATCAAAGATATTGTAATTATAAAATATAGAATTAAATTGCTTTGTTTCATGTTATTAAATGTCTTATATAAATAATCATATATTCTAGTAGGTAATGAAGTCTTTAAAATAATAAATGCTAAAATCGGTATACCTATACTAATTAAAATAGTACTATATATATTAACATTTTGTGAAACCGTTTCCACATTATTTTCTACGAACAACAAGGTTATTATCACAAAAACAAATTCACATAACACTGCTATAAATTCAGAAACCACTACACTTATAATTGCTTTGGTTAAATTTCTACAATATAAAATATAATTTATTAAAAAGAATAACAGCATTATAAACACAACTTTCAATGAACGAGGTAAATAAAAATTGATAATAATCCCGCCAATTGTTGCTATCATTATTCCTAGATATAACTTATAATTTTTCACTTCTATTTTATTTCTTAAAACCACATGCCAGCAGCAAACTGCAAAACACCCTAAAAATAATGCTCCTACTATATAAATAAGAATCTCTATACTCATCTTAAATCAGCTCCCCTTCAAATCTCGTTGACACCAAATCAATCGACTCACCATTATCAAAATGAATAAGTTTTTTAGACTTATTAAATCCAACCACCCTTTTTTTATTAACAATACAAGCCCTATGCGTTTTTACAAAACTGTCGTTAAGCATATCCTCAATTTCCGCCAATGTTTTATTAAGGCTAAATTCCGAATAATCCGTCTTAATAATACTTTTTCGTTCAACACTATCCTTAGTAATATATAAAATATCATCCAGTTTAATCGTATAAATCGTCCCACAATCTTTAAACCTAATCGATTTCCTCGTTTTCAAAACATGAAGAGCCTTCTCAATAGCTAATTGAAGCCGATGCTCACAATTATCAAACTTATTAATAAAAGATAAAAACAAAAACTCATTTTTAATTACAATCTGACTTAATTCTTCATGCCCCGTTAAAAAAATCAGTACACTGTCAACATCCTTATTTCTAATTATCCTGGCAACATCAATACCCGACATCGTCGGAGTCTCAATATCCAAAATATAAATCTTCGAAGCCAGTGGCTTATTTATCATCTCCAAAAATTCCTTATCATAATCCTTAAACATATGAATTTGATAATCTACCTCATTCTTCATCATATATGAAGTAACTACTTTATCGACCACTCCCCTATACTTTGCTTCATCATCACAAACAACAAAATTTACCATAAATCTTACCTTTCTATATTTAAGTATATACTATACTGCTATTTCAATATAACACAATTATCGACAAAATTCAATTTAATTTTACAAAATTTTCCAATTTATTTCATAGTTAACTAGTTGTATATAACAATAAAATTTAAAAAACAAAAAAAAGATGCAAAACGCATCTTATGAAAACAAAAACACTCAAACAATTATCGTCCTCTTTCAGACCTCTTCTGCTCCATTTCATCCAGCCATTGACTTCCTTTATCCATAAGTGTTGCTCCAGCCGAAGTACTTAAGTCCCAAAGTTTGTCACCAAGTTCACTAAGTTTCTCTTTGACATTTTCTTTATAGTCTGGAAAATGTTTCTCAATCGTTTCGTCAATCGTAGTTAAAGCCTCCGTAACTACTTCCACTGTTCCCTCCGTCACATCGTGTCGATAATAACCCGCAATCGGTTTTTCATCCTTTAACCAATCAACAATAAGTTCAAAATTGCTTAATGATTGCTCTTTACCACGTTCGAAAGCTTCACTTTCAGTCCCCGCTTTCGCCAATTCCGAAAGTTCACTCGCTTCATTAACCATTATCTCTACCGCTTTTTCCACCGCCGTCGAAGCCTCCTGTTCATCAACCACTTCCTCTAACGGACTTTCTTCCACCACTTCAGCTGTTTCCTCCGCTTGGGTTGAAATCTCTGTAGTTGAAGTCGTCTCTTCTTCCTTAGTAGGACTAGAACAGCCCGCCAAAGTTCCGGCTAAAGCCACCGCTATTGCGGCTTTTACCACCGGAATCTTACGTTTATCTAATCCCAAACGCACTTGATTTAATAACACATACGCTTTATCTTTAATATCCAAATCTTGCACTACCATAAAATCACCTCTTTATGCCCTATATTATAGCATATTCTTAACAAAAATCAAATAACATCAGACACCACCAATTTCTCCCTTTTTTCTTAAAACTAATTTGCGCAGCCAATCAACCGGAATGACTAAAGCCGCTAAAATAACCATCACTTCAAATTCAAACAAAGTTAAACCATAAGTTCTAAACATATCTCCACCATAATAAATCAAATATATTTGGACCATTAAAATAAATAAAATGACAACCAGAAAAACCTTATTCTTCGAAATATGAGCTAATAAATTAAGCCGGTGCGTTCTCGCATTAAAACTGTTAAAAATACTCATAAAAATAAATAACCCAAAGAATGCCGTCATTAAATCATTCGTATTACCTGAGCCAAATATATTATGAATAAACGGGCTTTTCAAAAATATTACGCATAATAAAGCTGAAAAAGTCCCCGTAATAAATATTTCCTGCTTCATATACTGATTAATAATCATCTCATTTTTCGGTTTCGGTCTTTCATTCATATACTCCTTCAAAGCGGGCTCAAATGAGAAAGCAATTCCCGCCAAAGTATCCATCACCATATTTATCCACAACATTTGAATAACCGTAACCGGTGTATCAACCCCAATAAAAGGACCAATAATAGACACACTAACTGCACATATATTAACCGTTAATTGAAACACAATAAACTTCCGAATACTTTTAAATATCGTTCTTCCATATAAAACAGCATTAGAAATAGATAATAAATTATCATCTAAAATCACTATATCACTAGCTTCTTTCGCCACCTCTGTACCCGAGCCCATTGCAAATCCCACATCAGCCTTTTTCAAAGCCGGCGCATCATTAACACCATCACCCGTCATTCCCACAACTAATCCGGCTTGTTGAGCTAATTTAACCAGTCTGCTTTTATCTTGAGGTAATGAACGCGCTAAAATCTTTAACTTGGGTAATAATTTTATTACTTCGGCATCAGATTTCTGTTTCAATTGTTCACTAGTTAATACCACATCATCTAATCCTGTTAATAAACCAACTTCTTTCCCAATCGCATAAGCAGTTTTAATATTATCTCCAGTAATCATCACTGTATGAATATGGGCTTTGCGAATTAATTCCAAACCTTCCACGGCTTCTGGGCGCACCTCATCTTTAATATAGACTAGGCCAATTAAAGTTAAACGACTAAGGCGATCCTTCACCTCCATCGATGCTAAAGCTAAAACCCTAATACCTCGAGCTGTCGCCTGTTCGATTTGCTTTTGAATTTTTTCTCGGCGAAATAAACCCGTTTTCTTCCCATTAATATAACAATGTGTACATTTATCTAGTAACACCTCTGGTGCCCCTTTAATTAAGTTAACTCGAATATTATTATAATTGATATTGACAATCGCATATTTATTCTCGCTGGAAAAAGGCACGCCACCTAATTTTTCAAAAGCTAACTTTTTACTGTGGAAAAAGTTTAATAAAGCTCGGTCCGTAATATTACCACCAATTGCTTCACCTTGTTCATTATAAGAGCTGGCATTATTAGCCGTCAATGATAATTTAGCCATTTCATAAAAATTAGGCACCGCTTTTAACTCTTCTTCATCATGATAAACTTGTCCTTCAGCATCACTAATACCAATAACTTCTAACTTACCTTTAGTAATCGTCCCCGTTTTATCGGTAAACAAAATATTAATGTTTCCCGCGGTCTCGATTCCCATTAATTTGCGCACTAAAACATTACTTTTAAGCATCCGTTTCATATTAGAAGATAAAACAAGTGTAATCATCATCGGTAATCCCTCCGGTACCGCGACGACAATTATCGTGACACTTAAAGTTAAAGCGTGCAATAAATAGCCAAACATTAAAGGGAAATTCGTCACCGTTTCTTTAATTAAAGTCATATTAAAATCATTATCTATTACAATTACTGAAAATAAATAAGAAATCGTCACTAAAGCAGCTCCAATATAACCCATTTTACTGATTTGCTCAGCCAAATGCGTTAATCTGATTTTAAGGGGACTTACCGGTTTCTTTTCTTTCACTTCTTGAGCAAGAGCACCATAAAAAGTTGCATCCCCTACTTTTTCAGCGACCATTAAAGCTTCACCGGAATAAACCACTGATGAGCGATACACTGGACTTGTAGGCCGTTTTTCAATTTCTTTCATTTCACCATTTAAATTCGCTTCATTAACTTGTAAATGACCCGATATAAGTTTGCCATCCGCCGGAATTTGATCCCCGGTTTGTAAACTAATAATATCACCAACGACAATATCATTAATCTCTACCTCAGCCACTTGATTATTACGTTTAACTCGGCTTTTAATCTTAGATGCATCTTCTTGTAATTTATCAAAGGCTTTTTCACTACCATATTCCGAAATGGTCGAAATAAACGAAGCTAGAAAAATGGCAATTACAATTCCTATGGTTTCATACCAATCAAAATCTTGAAATAAAAATAAAGTCTTGACAGCTAAAGCAATCAACAAAATTTTAATAATTGGATCTCCAAGGGTCGAGAATAAATGACGTATAAAACTTTCCCTTTTGCCTACGGCAATTTCATTAGATCCATATTTTTTACGAGATTTTACTACTTCTTCGTCTGTTAATCCATTATTCATAGGCACCTCCTACGACAACTTATTAACCCAAAGAGCAATATATCCCAAATAGCTGTCGACAAAAAAAGACTTATATTAAGCCTTCTTCTTTCAACAAATTATAAATGCAGGAATAGCTACGCCTATTGTAAAAATTGCAGAATTTACGAATACTAACATTACTCTTTTTGTATAATGCGATAATATACTTTTTTTCTTCTTCACTCATTACGTTAGCTGGCACCCTATTTTTATTTCCATGAACTAAACTAATAGTCCCATCGACCACTTCTTTTTTAAGTTTCAAAATATACTTAGGATGGTAACCCGTAATTTCTGCAATTTCCTTATAAGTTAGAAACGTCTTATTATTAAGTTTTTCCTCGATTAGCTTAACCGCCATTTCTTTTTTGTCCACAATATCACCCACTTACAACGAATGTAGTTATATTATACCACCCAATAACCCCGTTATGTCAATTATTTCAGAAAAAAAGAGAAATTTTTTAACTTTTCTCCCTTTATTTTCCATTTTTTGACCTAATTTAAAACTTTTCTCGTCTCTTTTCGGCTTTTCCAAAGGCTGGTTGCTAAAGTAAGAGCATTGAAAAGCACTAAAATACCTAACAAGATTACAACATCTTTAATTAAGAACGCACTATTAATATTAACAAAAGACTCTCTTAATAAATCCACTGAATAGGTCATCGGCATCCATGAGTAAATTGCTTGATAAAAGCTTGGCTCAGTCTCGATTGGGAAAGTCCCACCGCATGAAGCTAGCTGCAAAACTAAAAAGACTAAAGCTAAGAATTTACCAATATCTTGAAAATTAAAGAATAAAAACATAATAATAGCTAAGAAAGCTTCTGATATTAAAACACAAGAGCCATAATAAACGAATAAATTAGTGACTTCAAAACCTAAAGCTAACTGTAAAATAAAGGCTAATAAAATGGCTTGCACGATACCAATTACATTATAAAGGACTAAACGCTGACCGCGGTGCTGGCTATTACGGCCTAAAGTTTTAAATCGATGATCTGGATCATAATATAAGCCCATTAAAATTAAAATGCCCCCGACCCACAACGATAAAGACATAAAGTAAGGGGAGAAAAAGGTCCCATAATCCTTAACTTCGCCATAATCTTCTTCATTAATTTTAACTGGTTTCGCTGCATATTCAGCGAGTCCCTCTAATTGTTCTGTGGTTACTTTTGTATCATTAATTTTACTATCGACCGTTGTTTTTGCCGTATCAACTCCAGTATTTAAGGTGTTGGCCCCATTAACTAAGGTGGTCATGCCGTTACTAGCATTTTCAAGACCTGAATTAATTTGTCCTGAACTACTATTTAAATGGCTAAGACCATCATTAATTTCTGTTAGACCAGTATAAACTTGATTAGAGCCATTTTTAAGGGATGCTAAGCCAGCATTTAAATTATCAAGTCCAGTTTTTAACTGTCCTAAATTATTTAACTGGTTAGTTAAAACAGTTAAGCCCCCATTAACTAGGTTATTACCTTGGACTAAGCTAGCCGTTCCGGCCTTAATTTGCTCAAGAGCTGTAGAACCGGTGCTATCAACTTGCATATAACCTTGAGCAATCTGATAAGCCATCATTAAATTCGTATCATTCTGAGTTTTCGGATGACTATCCACATAATCAATAATTGCTTGATAAGCATTATTGGTGTTTGTAATCAATTCATCGCTTTTCATTTGATATGTTTTGAAACTAGCCGTTAAAGAATCACTGCCATTTTTTAATTCTAAAACTTTCGCTTCCAATTGTGGTAAAGCTGAAGTGGCATCTTTTAATTGTTGCGAGCCCGCATAAGCTTCGGTAATTCCCTCATCTAATTCACTATACTTATCATATAAAGTTTTGGAGCCACTGGCTAATTTACTAATGGCACTGTTAAAAACTTGATAATTGGTAGATAGGGTATTAATTCCGGTTTTTAACTCTATGGAGCCTCCCGCTAAACTTTGAGTACCCCCATGAATGGTATCTAAAGCCATGCTAATTTGCTTTGTCTGAGCTGGCACGCCTTGCAAATTATCCACTAAGGTCCCAACAATTTCTTGGGTCACTTCAGCATGTAATTCGGTTTCTACTTCTTTAACCGCACTGCCAATGATTTGCGAAGCTAAATAACTGGTTTTAGTATTAGGCATATATGTAATCGTGGTTTGCTGGCGCTCACTGGAAGCGGCTTTTTCTAAAGAGCTTGTAAAATCTTTAGGGATTTTAATTACGGCATAATACTTTTTATCAATTAAACCTTGATCTGCTTCTTGTTCGGGTACTACCTGAAAGTCAAAGACTTCTTTGGCTTTTAAATTTTCAATTAATTCTGCACCTTTACATTCTTCTGTACATTCATCCAAATTAACTAAAGCAACTGGCACATTACTTAATGAATTATATGGGTCCCAAAAACCCTTTAAGTAAAATAAACTATAAACTAATGGTAATATAATAATCCCTAAAATTACTAATACTTTCATCTTTCGACTATCACGTTTTGGTTTTTTCATGTTATCCCCCCCTTTAATTAAATAAACCCGTTTTTAAAATATTCATAATATTGGCACTGGCTTTTTGTTTATCTATGGGCTTTGGCCACTCAAACATTAGAGCAATATAAACTTTATAAATGATAAATGAAGTAATTTCAGGATCACAAGGTTTAACATGCCCCTTTGCAATGGCTAACTCTAATTTCTGGCGAATCTCGCCTTGAATAGCTTCATTTAAAATTGCTGAGCATTCATCAGCTACTTTCAAAGACTTTTGCCGGCTATCTTTAGTAAAGGCTTGTAGTAATTTGGAATTTTTTCGATGTTCAATTAACCTCATTAAAGTTTCGTGAATTTTATCGGCAAAAGGCATATCCTTTTTATCAATTTCATCTGTTATTATTTTCATCTTAACTAGTTCTTCATTTAAGAAAAATTTAATTAAAGCATCTTTATCTTTAAAATAAGTATAAATAGTTTTTTTGGTTACCCCCGCCTGCTGCGCGATTTCATCCATACTAACTTTACGATAGCCATAATTACTAAAAAGCTCACGGGCAGCTAAAATTACAGCTTCTTTTTTACTAGTCATAGTGTCACCTCCAAAGTATACTGATACACTAAAAAAGTATACTAGTATAGTATATGCTATTTTACGCTCTTTGTCAACAAAAAAAGATTTTTTTCGATAATTTTAGTAAAACATAGTAATAGATAATAAAAAGGTAACTTTTATCCAAAGTTACACAAATTAAAGTGTCCGTTTATAAGCGCATTTAGCCCGTGAACAACTGTAAAATAAATTATTTGCTTCTCGTACAATGCTTAACACCCCTTGACATTTTGGACAATATTTGACGTGATAGCATACCTTAATTCCGGTTTTATTATCCCGTAATAATTCTTGTACGAATAAAGATGGTTTTTTGGCTTTTACCAATAAATGATTTCTTATTTTAGCTCGAGTCATGGCCACATAAAAAAGCCGACGTTCTTCTTCAAAGGGCATGACTTCTCTGGTATCTAAAACATAATTTAAAACTTCATCATTAATTATTTTATTAGGGAAGCCTGTAACTTTATCTTCAAGATTAACCAAGATAACTTCGTCTGCTTCTAAGCCCTTAGACTGATGTACTGTCATTTTGGGCCAAGAGCCAATGACTACATCTAAATCTTTATTATTGCGGCCAAGGACTAAAACGTCATTACTTTCGAGTTTATTTACAACTAATTCCCATACTTCTTTCACTGAATTTTCATAATAATAAATATAAATTGGATAAGCCTCTATTTTATTTGATTTCAGTTGTTTAGGTATTTGTTGTTGATTTTTTAAGATAAATTTTCCCATGATATTTAAAAGGGTTTGTGAATTACGATAAGTATTTTCTAATTTAAAAATTTGGGCATTTGGAAAATATTTTTGAAAATCCATAAATAAGGCCAGATTAGTGCCGGTAAAACGATAAATACTTTGAAAATCATCACCAACCGCCATGATTTGAGCCCCCGTATAATCTTTAATTGCCTTAAGGAGCAAACATTTACCCAATGAGGTATCTTGATATTCATCAATAATTATATATTGATAATCTTTAATGCCTCTAAGTTCTACCATTTGCCTAGCTTTATTAATCATATCGTGAAAATCGATTTGTCGATTTCGCTCTAAATAATATTCATAAGCATCATATATTTGTGAAGCCAAAGTTAAAAAGGCCTCATGTTTATCTCTTGTATAACCTCTATGCTGCTTTTCATTGAGCTTTAAAAATCTTTGAAAATCTTCCTTTTGGTAATTGGCTCCTTTAAATAAATTGATAAAAGTTAAAAAAAGTTGTTTTAGATTTTTTCCTTCCTCACTATTGGCAATTATGATGCGTTGTAAATGCTCCATCCCATCACCAATGGTTATAAAAGGGGCTTCGGGAAACATTATTTCCACATTGTTAAAGTTTTCCACCATATTATTAATAATTGTAGGTAAGACTGTTTTGGGCACAATATCGGTTTCTAAATTATGGTCTTTTAATATTCGTAATCCGAGTTTATGGAAAGTTAAAACGTCTAAGTCAATACCATTTTTTATTAAATTTCTGCGCAGATTATTACAAGCTTCATTGGTAAAGGAAATGACTAAGATTTGTGTAGGTTTTATGCCACATTTTATTAAATATAGTATGCGGGCTAAGATTGTTAAACTTTTACCGCTGCCAGCTCCAGCCACTACTAAAGTACTAGATTCTTCACTAACCACTACGCCTCTTTGAATTTCATCTAAACTATATCCATTAATGTTATCTAAGAAATCTTTATTTAAAACTAGGGTTTGTTTTAAATAGCGTTTTTTTAGCTTTTTATTTCGTTTTGAGGCAATTAAACGAAATAACCATACTTTTTCTAATAAATGTTTTTTAGTTTTTTCTATGTAAATCAAAAAAATCACCTCTAAGGTAATATACCCTATGTGTGATTATTTTCCTTTTTGTTATAAGGAAAAAGTTAATTTTCCTAAACCCATAAATATATATGTCGCCATTGCAATGGCTCCCATTCCAAAACCGATTAATAAAGTTAGAATCAATTTAGAAGCAAAGCCATTGTTAGTGTTAATTTGACTATGATTATTATCATTACCTAAAATAGAATGACCGTTGTTTAAGCCTAAAACTTTCGGTTTTTCCATATTTGATCTAGCCGGACTAGCCGGCTCTGTTAATTCTGAAGCCTGAGCCGCTTGTATTTCCCGAAGTGTTTCTAATAAAATTTGACGCTCGGCTTCTATTTTTTTTAATCGTTCATTTGAATTATTTTCATTCACTGATTATCACCTATATTCTACCCTTATTATAACAAAATTCTAAGTAAATTATCCAATTAATTCTATTTCTTTCTGCCAAATTATGTCAAGCTTTAAAGGGTATACAAAAAAGAAAGTTACCTTTCTTATTTGACATGTTTTAAAGCTTCTTCGTAATCACTTAGATGAAACTTATCTTTACCAATAATTTGGTAATCTTCATGACCTTTACCTAAAATCAATAAAATATCTTTTTCTTCAAGCATATTAATGGCTTTTTTAATGGCCTCTTTTCGGTCAACAATCACTTCATAATTATGCTTCGAAAGTGTGGCTATCATATCTTGCAAAATTAATTCTGGCTCTTCGGTGCGCGGGTTATCACTTGTAAATATTGCATAATCGCTATTATCCGTAGCTATTTTCCCCATAATTGGTCTTTTGGTTTTATCACGGTCACCCCCACAGCCAACTAAGGTAATCACTCGGCCCTCAGCATATTCTTTCACACTCTTAATGATGTTTTCCACAGCATCTGGAGTATGTGCATAGTCAATAATTACTGTATATTTTTCATTTTTAACAATTTGATAACGTCCCATTGGAGCTTTTAAATTAATGGTTTCCTTAATAACTTCGTCCATATCCAGACCTAATTTATCACAAACAATATAAGCATTTAAATAATTGTAAATGTTATAAGTCCCTGGAATTGGTAATAAAACCTCACGGGTAATACCGTTATTCGTAATTTTAAAAGTACTGTGATTACTAGTTAATCTAATATCGCTTATTTGATAATCAAAAGATCCTTGACCTAATAATAAGTTTTTATTAGATTTTATGGCAAACTCGCTACCATGTTGATCATCCATATTGATAATTGCATAGCCGTTTTTCTTAATGTTTTCAAACAGTTTTAATTTGGCTTTCTCATATTCTTCCATGGTTTTATGATAATCTAAATGATCCTGAGTCAAATTAGTAAAAGATGCGAAATCAAACTCTAGTCCTTCTAAGCGCCGATTCGCTAAAGCCTGGCTCGAAACTTCCATCGCAACTATCTCGCAGCCATCATTAACGGCCTCAACTAACATTTCGTATAAATCATACAAATCCGGAGTTGTGTTGACTAATGGCCGATTTTTCTCTGGAAGATAAAAACCAATGGTCCCAATATAAGCTGCTTTAATGCCTAAATTATTAAATAGTTGATAAGCTAAATAACAACTAGTCGTTTTCCCATTTGTTCCGGTTACCCCGATCAGTTTTAACTTACTTAATTTATCGGCATATAATTCTTTTAAATAATTAGCCAGATATTCCCTAGTATCTGGTACTAAGATTGTCTTTACCGCATAATCCCCGCGCTCAGCAATTACACATGCAGCCCCACGGTCAATGGCATCCTCAATATAATCATGGCCATCGCGAAGTGCTGATGAGATAGCAATAAACGTATCGCCCTTTTCAATATTCTTTGAATTAACCTTAAGCATCTAAGTATCACTCCTTACTTTAGTTTATGACTTTGCTTATTTTTTGCCCTTGCCCCTTTTAATTTCTTAATTAATATTTCAAAAGGTCTATTAATAAGTGCTCCAAAGAAAATAAGATAGTAAGCTATATACCCCATTATAATAACAACAATATAATATAGCCATGTATCATCAAATATGAGAAAATCGTCTTGCAAACTTAAATAATCTAAATAAAAAGCTGTAAAGGTTAAAGCGTAGATGAGGCATACTGTAACAATGACCATGATTAATCGTTTATTTAATTTCATTTTATCTGTTTTATGATATAATTCGTATAAAAACATTAATAAGTAGAAAATAACCATACATATACCAGTTACTTTAGCATTTGTATTAATGGCCATCGCAATTACAATAATAGCTAATAACTCTGGTGTCAAAAATAATTTTTTAAAATTGTTCTTTATCCATTTACCATAGTCTTTAAGTTTAAATTTTTGATCAGCTAAAGCTTTAAGTCCTTTTTGATATTTTAAAACTAAAAAACATATATAAGTAGAAAGCGAAATAAAGAAAAATATCATTTGGCACCTCCAAAGTAAATATCATACCAAAGTAAGAAAATATAAATGGTCCAAATTTTTCGGCTATTATCGGCCTTGCCTGTATAATGCCTGTCTAATAATTTAATAATCGCTTTTTGATCAAAAAATTCTGTAGCTTTTTCAAAGCGCTTTTTGATCATCTCATAGACATCACGCTCACGCATCCAGACTCTAATGGGGACTGGAAAACCTAATTTTTTCTTATCTGATACTTTTGACTCTAGTTTTTCATGGGCAATATCTCTAAATAATTTCTTGGTTTTATCCTTATCTACTTTATATTTTGTTGGTAAATGACGGGCATAGTCGATTAAAGGGCGATCTAAGAATGGTACTCTAACCTCTAAGGAGTTGGCCATACTCATTTTGTCAGCCTTTAATAATATATCTCCAATTAGCCAAAAGTTGAAATCAATATATTGCATCTTAGTTACTTCGTCTTGATCTTTAACTTGTTCGTAATAAGGCTGGGTTAAATCTTGAAAACCTTTAGTTTCACGTTTAAATGCTAGTATTTTACGAATTTCTTTATTATTAAAAATAAAAGCATTACCTACAAATCTATCTTCTAACTTTTGACCGCGGCGTACTAAGAAATTAAGGCCCCGATGGCTTGGAAGAAGGCTGGCAATGTTTCCCACTATTTTGCGCAGTAAATAAGGGATTTTATAATACCAAGGCCAGACAAATGGCTCTTGATAAATGTTATAGCCTCCAAATATTTCATCGGCTCCTTCACCAGATAACGATACTTTGACGTTTTCACTAGCTACTTTGGTTACGAAATACAAAGCCACCGCTGATGGATCGGCCAATGGCTCATCCATATAGTACATAATATTGGGTAAATTTTTAAAATACTCTTCTTTGGTAATCACTTTACTAATATTTTGGGTTTCAATTTTTTGAGATAAATCTTTAGCATAACTGATTTCACTATATTTTTCGTCATTAAAACCTACTGTAAAAGTTTTATCCACATCACTACTAGCGGCAATAAAGGAGGAATCAACTCCACTAGATAAAAATGAGCCCACTTCAACATCGCTTATTTTATGAGCCCTGATGGAATCTTTAAGGCGTTCATCTATTTCCTTTTTCCACTCTTCATAAGTCTTGGTGTCATCTTTTTCAAATTTAAGTTCATAATATTGTTTGATTTCTAAATTTCCATCTTTATATTTTAAATAATGGCCTGGTCTTAATTTATAAACATTTTTAAAAAAAGTTTCTTCCCCAACGCTATACTGAAAAGTTAAATAGTACTCGAGCATTTTTAAGTTAATTTCTTTTTTAAAGTCTGGATGAATTAAAAAGCTTTTAATTTCTGAGCCAAATAATAAAGTATCTTCCATTAAAGCATAATAAAATGGTTTTATGCCATAGAAATCTCGAGCGGCAAATAACTCTTTCGTTTCAATATCATAAATAACAAAGGCAAACATGCCCCGCAATTTATCCAATAGTGTCTCTTGATACTCTTCATAACCATGAAGTAATACTTCTGTATCCGTATTTGTGGCAAATGTATGGCCTTTGGCAATTAAATCTTCTCTTAATTCTTGATAGTTATAAATTTCTCCATTAAAAACAATAACTTTATTCTTATCCTCATTATAAATTGGTTGTGAGCCATTATTTAAATCAATGATCGATAAACGGCGAAAGCCTAAAGCCACTGTCTCATCGGTATAATAACCCTCAGAATCAGGACCGCGGTGTGCAATTAAGTCGGCCATTTTCTTGATGTTTTCCTGCTTATCGGTTTCTTTATTGATGTATCCCACAAAGCCACACATATTTCTACCTCCTTCAGTCTTTTAGCTACTTTAATTTTACCACATCTTCTGATTTTAGACAATATTATAAGGCTTAACCAATGATCAATGCTTGTTGTTAATTATTTGACATTTCGTTTTGTAGATAATAGAAGGTTTAATTTGGGTAAACAAAAAAATGAATTAATATTTCATTTTTCTTATCTAAAAGGTAACATTATACCAAATTATATTTCAAGTTGTCCAACTTTGTCAATGTTTTACAACAATAGATCCCGTCATAATATCTTTTAAAGTTTGCTTTCTTGGGGTGACAAAAGCTAATAGGCAACCTAAACATAACACATCAAAAATATTTAAAATACCCCTAATTAAAGCTTTCATAAAATTCATTTTTTCATCATATACGGTTTTAATTTCTATTTTAAAAATTAGTTTTCCAAGCGTTCTACCTTTTTTACTTTCCATATAAGGAAAGTAAAAAACTAAAATTAAAAGCATTAAAATACCAAGCAGTTTAAGGGCTATATCAAAATACATAAGAAATTCTTCTTTTAGCTCAAGGCCATTTAACCACTCATAACCATAGTTAAAACCGTAAGCTAACAAGGCTAAAAATAAAATATCGAAAGCCAAAGCCATTAATCTAACAAAGCCATTAGCATATATAAAGTTACCATAATCCTCATCAGTTATTCTATTAAGTACATAGGTTTTGGCTATTAAATCATTAAGGGCTTGTTTTTTAGGCATGAATGGCGTTATTAAAAAACCAATTTCCAAGGTTAATAAATTTAATAATCTCAAGAAATTACGTTTAAATGATAGACCAAAAGTAATGGGAGCCTCTAAATCATCGACCACTTCAATTCCGACTAGTTTTTCTCCAATTGTTCCCATTCGTTTGGAACATTGCCTAAAAGTACAATAAAGAAAATAAACCAGTGTATAAATGCCTAAAACGATAAAGCCCAAACGAGATAAAACATAATCAGGGTTTAATAAAGTTTTAAAACTATCAAGCACCGCCCAAAGTTGTTCTAATAGATTTAAACCAGTTTTATCAATAAGATATATATAGGAATAAACCCCAAAAATTACTCCAGTTATTAAAGCTAATATTAATAGATCAAATAAAGTAGCCACTAATCTTTTGACAAAACCCGCATACTTAGGTACATGAATTTGTTTCTCAGCTTCATAACGTTGAAATAATTCATTTAACTGTTTAAAATCATAGCCACAGTATGGACATTTAGTCACTGAAGCATCTACTTCACGGCCACAGCTTGGACACCCTCTTGCCATATTTTCACATCCTTTACTAAATTATAACAAGCTAAAAATAAAAAGTAAACACCTTGATGTTTACTAACTATTTTTAATAGAATTTATATAACTATTAATTTTGGAAGCCCAAGTTGGACTTGAGGCATATTTGGTATTCATTAGTTCTGGAGTATTTAATCCTTTATCATAATAATTAATTTTTAAATTTTCTATAAAAGCTTTAATGCCGGTTTCTAATGTGTCAAAATAAGCATATGAAGAGCCATTACATTTCCCAGAGCCACCACTTTTCATTCCACCAACATTATTGCAATTTTTGACTTTTGAGCTGCAATTCCATTTACATCCTGTTTCATGTAAAGATATAGCCACGGCTAAGTAAGGATCAACGCCATTAGCCAAAGCATATTTGGCGAATAAATTTCCCGTGCCTTTTAAAGTTGAATTAAGTGATTTATTTAATTTATTAACTAATTCATCCATAGTTAAGCCATCATAGACAATGGGATCTTTTACTTCTTGTTTTACAGGCTCAGTCACTTTATTTTCCTGCACCACCGGCTTAGTTTCTTGCACAACTGGCGTAGCCACGGCTAGATCAACACTTGATGCCATCGCAAGCTCTTCAGTCCCACTCACTGTTTCTGTAGCTGCTTGTGCTAATGCTTCTGGTTTAGTATTCTCATAAGTAATTTGTTCAGAATTAGCCATTTTACCCAAATTTGGAATTAATATTGTCATAATAATGCCAAAGACTAATACCGCATAGACCATATGGTTTGGTTTCATTCTCATCTCTCCTATGTTATATTTACCATTTTACCATATGATCTTTAATCAGTCAAATCGACATTAATCGACTTTGGCCTTTTATAATAAAGGAAAAACCGAAAGTCAAAAAAATAAAGACTAAGCAGCCTTTATTTTATTGATGTAAGCATTTACCTGTGAAGCCCAAGTTGGACTTGCGGCGTATTTGGGCCCCATGGCTTCAGCCGTGGTTAACCCCTGGGATACATAATTCTTATATAAATTGTTCATATAAGCTCTAATGCCCTCTTCTAGGGAAGGGAAACTAGCATATGAGCCCCCATTACATTTACCTGTTCCTCCACTTTTCATGCCACCAACATTATTACATTGTTTTAACAAGGTACTACACTCCCATTGGCACCCTGTTTCATGCATAACAATGGCTACGGCTAAATAAGGATCTATGCCTAATTCAATGGCATAAGAAGCAAAAGTATAGCCTTGATTAGCAATCGTAGAATGTAGAGTTTTATTCAATTTGGCGGCCAGTTCTTCTAAAGTTAGGCCGTCATAAACCACTTGATTTTTTTTAGCTTCACGTTCTTGCTCTTCTTGCGATAACCCCTCGGCCACCGCTAAATTATTTAATTGCCCGTTTTCTTCAATAGCTAATGTCTGTATATTCCCTTTATCATCAGTCATGGCTACTGCGGGTTTTATATTTAATTCACTGTCTTTAAGGACAAGCACATTCTCACTTACATATTTTTTGTCATTATTTACAGTTAGAATTGTGGAACCTAATGTAGTTCCGATCAAGCTTACAATCGTCACGGCCGTTATTGCGGCCTTAATCGATTCAGTTGTTTTCATTTTTCACCCTCTCCTGTTTCAAAGCGAAAACAGGTAATATTTTAGCATATACAATATATTCTGTCAAATTCAGACATTTTTTGCATCTCTAAATACTTCTAGGTGGTGTCATATTATTTTGTAATATGCTCATTAATATTATATGTCCAAAAAATGGTAAATTATACATCTTTGGCCTAAAAACAAGCAAACTACCAATAAAATCCTGATCAAAAAGCTATTACCCCAAAGAAAAAATGCCTAAATGGCATTCTAACGTAAACTAGACGTTTTAATTCTAGCTGAAGAGCGCTCGATAGAAGCTTTAAGTTCAGTCTTACGACTAGCATCCAATGTTTTACTTTCAAGTTCTTCCTCGGCAATTCGCTTCGCCTTAATAGCTTCTTCGGCGTCAATACTATCGGCCCAGTCGGCTAAATCAACCACGGCCGAAACCTTTTCCGGTGTAATTTCTACAAAGCCTTCACTAATAAAGGCGAAAGATTTCTCTTTATTCTTTTCAATTTCCAAAGTACAAGGTTTATTAGCCACTAACATTGGGGCATGATTGGCCATTACCCCAATATCACCATTAAGGGCTTTAAAACTAATAAAATCAACATTATCTTGATAAAACACCCCAGTTGGTGTTACTACCTCAAATTTAAACGTTTTTGCCATAGTCTATCACCTAGGCTTCCATTGTTTTAGCTTTTTCGATGACTTCGTCAATTGTTCCTACCATAAAGAAGGCATCTTCTGGGTAATTATCCATTTTTCCTGAGATAATTTCTTTAAAGCCTCTAATTGTTTCGCTTACTGGCACATATTTGCCGGGGATTCCTGTAAATTGTTCACCCACGACAAATGGTTGTGATAAGAATTTTTGAATCTTTCTTGCACGATATACAATTTTTTTATCATCTTCTGACAATTCATCCATACCCAAAATGGCAATAATATCTTGTAATTCCTTATATTTTTGTAAAATTTCTTGGACTTTACGAGCTGTATTATAATGTTCTTCCCCTAAAATAGCCGGATCCATAATTCTTGATGAAGATTCCAATGGATCCACGGCCGGATAAATACCTAATTCAGCAATTGATCTTGATAATGCGGTAACGGCATCAAGATGGGCAAAAGTGGTAGCTGGGGCCGGATCGGTATAGTCATCTGCTGGTACGTAAACTGCTTGAATTGACGTAATTGACCCGTTTTTTGTTGAAGTAATACGTTCTTGTAATGCTCCAACATCAGTCGAAAGTGTTGGTTGATAACCCACCGCCGATGGAATACGGCCTAATAAGGTAGAAACCTCTGAACCAGCTTGAATAAATCTAAAGATATTATCGACAAACAATAATACATCTTGATGTTTCACATCCCTGAAATATTCAGCCATAGTTAAACCGGTTAAAGCTACGCGCATACGTGCTCCAGGAGGTTCATTCATTTGTCCAAATACTAAAGCCGTCTTATTAATAACGCCGGATTCTGTCATTTCATTGATTAAATCATTACCTTCTCTTGAACGTTCTCCAACCCCGGTAAAAATTGAATAACCTCCGTGTTGGGTGGCAATACTACTAATTAATTCTTGAATTAAAACGGTTTTACCAACTCCGGCTCCACCAAATAAGCCAACTTTGCCTCCTTTGGCATAAGGCGCTAATAAATCGATAACCTTAATTCCTGTTTCAAACATTTCTGTTACAGGTTTTTGATCGACAAATTTTGGGGCTTCACGGTGAATTGGCCATTTTTCTTCAGCTTTTAATTCGCCTTTTGAATCGATAGTTTCCCCTAAAATATTAAATACTCTGCCTAATACTTCTTCACCAACAGGAGCTGAAATTGGGGCTCCTGTATCGATAGCTTTCGCACCGCGCTGTAAGCCATCAGTTGACGACATTGCTACACATCTTACCGTATCATTACCAACGTGTTGCATAACTTCTGCCACAATCTTACTGTCTTTAAACGGGATATGGATAGCATTGTAAAGATTAGGTAATTTATCACTATCAAATTTTATGTCTAAAACAGCACCTGTTACTTGTGATATTTTTCCTTCATTCATCTATAATCACCCTTTCTTTTAGTTTTAATTGGTGTTCATTGCGCCACCAATGATCTCAGATATTTCTTGAGTTATCGCCTGTTGACGGGCTCTATTGTAATCTAAAGTTAATTTTTTTGATACTTTTTCGGCATTAGTTGTGGCACTATCCATCGCATTCATGCGGGCGAAATGTTCGCTGACAAATGATTCGACCATACCACCATATAAAATTCCTTTAACATATTGATTAGTTAAGCGTTCAAAAACCACTTCAGGTGTCGGCTCAAATTCTAAAACTTCTGTTACGCCACCAGCTTTAACTTTAAAATCTTTAATTTCTAATGGTAATAATTTAATCGTATGAGGGACTAAACTCATCACTGATTCCATTTCGGTATAAACCAGCTCTAATTCGTCAATCTCACCATCTTTAAATAACTTAACCATATGCTTAGCAATATCACCAGCTGTAATTGTGGTCACGGAATAAGCTGTAATTCCTAATTCAGTTATTACATTATAACCATGCTTTAGCATATAGTTTTTTACAACATTTCCAATGGGAAATACGATACTATTTTCTTTGTCGATTATCTTTTCGGCTTCTTTGATGACGTTTGTATTATAGCCACCATTAAGACCGCTATCTGAAGAGATAACTATATAAGCTTTTTTACGATTTTCTTTTTTCTCACGTTTATCAAAATATATTAACTTCATCTCTGGCGTACTTTGCATAATATCTGTCATAACCTCTTGAATATGCTTAAAAAATGGTAAGGTTTTTTCGTGCATTTCCCGAGCTTTTTTTAACTTAGAAGCAGCGATTAGCTTCATGGCTTTTGTAATCTTTTTGGTGCCCTCGACACCTCTAATTCTTAGCTTTATTTCTCTTGTATTGGCCATTTATCTCAACCTCGCTTCTATAATTTAAAAATTTTTTTATATTCCTGAATACTAGCAACAATTTTTTCTTCTAACTCTTGATTCAAATCTTTTTTTGTTTTAATTTCTTCTAAAATATCTGGATGTTTTTCCATCACATGTTCCACTAACCCTTTATTAAATTCTTTAACTTCGTGGGTTTCAATATCAGCTAAATAACCATTAACAGCAGCATATAACATTACAACTTGTTTTTCCACAGCTAAAGGTTGATATTGTGGTTGTTTTAATAATTCTAAAACTCTTTCACCTTGGATTAATTTGTTTTGGGTTGCTTTATCAAGTTCTGAGCCAAACTGGGCGAATGAAGCTAACTCACGATACTGAGCTAAATCAATACGAATACGTCCTGATAATTTTTTCATCGCTTTAATTTGAGCCGATCCCCCAACACGTGATACGGAAAGTCCGGCATTAACAGCTGGGCGTTGCCCTCCGAAAAATAATTCTGTTTCCAAATAAATCTGACCATCGGTAATTGAAATAACGTTAGTCGGAACATAAGCTGATACATCACCAGCTAAAGTTTCGATAATTGGTAGGGCTGTAATTGAGCCTCCGCCATGTTCATCATCTAATTTAGCCGCCCTTTCCAGTAATCTTGAATGTAAATAGAAAACATCGCCTGGATAAGCTTCACGACCTGGTGAACGACGCAATAATAAGGACATTGCTCTATAGGCTTGAGCATGTTTTGACAAATCATCATAAACGATTAAAACGTCCTTGCCTTCTTCATACATAAAGTATTCTGCAATCGCACATCCGGCATAAGGGGCTAAATACTGGATTGGTGATGAGTCACTGGCTGTGGATGAAACCACGATAGTATAATCCATAGCACCATGTTTCTTTAAAGTATCTACCACTCCAGCTACTGATGATGATTTTTGGCCAACTGCTACATAAATACAAATAACATCTTGGCCTTTTTGATTGATAATCGTATCAACAGCAATGGCTGTTTTTCCCGTTTGACGATCCCCAATAATTAATTCTCTTTGGCCTCGTCCAATTGGGACCATTGAGTCTATGGCAATTATTCCGGTTTGTAATGGAGTATCAACGGATTTTCTGACCATAACACTTGGAGCTAGAAACTCCACGTCACGATATTTATCAATTTTATAGGGTTCTTTGCCATCTAAAACTTCTCCTAGTGGATTGACAACTCTACCAATAATTTCATCACTGACTCCGATACTTACTGGGCGACCTGTTCTTTTTGCTTCGGTGCCTTCTTTAATATCTCTTTCGCCACCTAATAAAACACAGCCGACACTTTCTTCATCTAAGTTCATTGCCATACCGTAAATTCCATTACCAAAGTCGATAAGTTCCCCAGCCATACAATTTTTAAGGCCAAAAATTTTAACAATTCCGTCACCTGATTCGATAACGTAACCAACTTCATCAACTTTTACCTTAGAATCATAGTCGTTAATTTTTTGTCTGATAATATCACTAATTTCTTCTGGTTTTATTAACACTTTTTTCCCTCCTCTGGTTTATTTTAATATTTCATTTAATTTTGTTCTCACAGTTCCATCATAAACCTTATCGTCAGCTATAACTTTGATGCCACCGATTAAATTTGGGTCTATTTCTGTCTCATAAACGATTTCTTTTACCCCATATTTAGCTTTATAGGTCTCCGCAATTTCTTGCTGTTCTTTTGCTGTAAGCTCTGAAGCTGCTACAATTTTTATTTTCATTTTTTTATTTAGTTTATTAATCATGGCTGTGTATTTATGGCTAATATCGGCTAGTAAATTAACTCGGCCAGATTTTAATATAAGCTCTAAAAAATTAATAAAAATTTTGTTATCTGGAACAATTGTTTTGAGTACTTTCATTTTCTCATCGTTTGTTATCCGAGGATTATCCATCACTGTTTTCAATTCTGAATTTTTATATAAGGCTGTAAGGTCGTTTAAATATTCAGCAAACTTTGTTTTTTCATCTTTTGATGCTGAATCTAATAAAGCTGCTGCATATCTGGTACTTACTTCGGCCATAAAATCACCTCTTCTATTTATTCTCGCTTATAAAATCATTAATTAATTCTTTATTAGTTTTACTGTCCAAGTTTTTATTTAAGATTTTCTCACTAGCTTCTAAGACTAAATCGGCTACTTCTTCTTTCAAACTAGCCATTAATCTTTCTTTTTCAACTTCAAGTTCACCACGGGTATTTTCCACGAGAACTGCTGAATCTTGCTTAGCCTTAGCAATAATTGCATCATATTCGTTCTTAGCCTTTTGTTCATAAGTACTCATAAGGGCGATTCCCTCATCCTTAATTTCTTTAAGTTTAGCTTGATGTTCTGCTTCCATGGCTGCCACTTTGGCTTTGGCTTCTTCAGCCATATCCAAAGCTTCTTTTATTTTTAAAGAACGAGTTTGCATATGCTTACTAACGGGTTTAAACAATATTTTTTTCAAGAGAAAATATAAAATTAAAATATTTAATACCGTGAAACCTAATGTTGTCCAAAACTCTTTATTTATTTCCATATTTTAACTCCATTTCTATTCGGTAATAACGGTTAAAACTTCAAGCTTGATGCAAACTTGAAGTTTTATTGTTAGTCTCCTACATTTTACCCATAATCATTATGGCAATAACTAAACCATAAATAGCTGTTGCTTCAGCAAGGGCTGCACCTAATAAAAGAATAGTTTGTATCTTTCCTGATGCTTCGGGCTGTCTTGATACAGCTTCGGCAGCTTTACCTGTTCCGATACCGATACCAATTCCGGCACCGATACCAGTAAATACGGCTAAACCGGCCCCAATTAAACCTAACATTTCCATTTTTTTCACCACCAATCAAATTATTCTTCTTCTGCTACTTCTTCCGATATATATAATACCGTTAAAAGTACGAAAACAAATGCCTGTAATCCTCCATCGAATAAATCAAAGTATAGGCAAGCTACACTTGGAATACCCCATGGTAAACTAACAAATAGTAGCTCCATTAAAATGTAAGCTCCTAGTATGTTTCCAAATAGCCGCATACTGAGCGACAATGGCTTGGTGATAAATTCTAAAAGATTAAATGGGAATAGGAATGGAAGTGGTGCAAAAAGGCGTTTTACGAAACCCTTTATGCCTTTCTTCCAAATACCAGCTCCAATGGCTACAATAATTGTCATAACAGCTAAAGCTACGGGCACTGCTAATGACCTTGTTGGTGGGGCTACTAATCCATGAGTAAGCTCGCCCATAAACAAAGCTCCTAAAGTATTTGCAATAGCTAAGAATAGACCAACAGTCCCCACGTATGGAGCAAATTTTTTACCAACTTCGCCCATGAAACTTTGGGTAAAGTTTGTTACGGCTTCAACAACAATTTCAGCCGTATTTTGTAAACCGGTTGGTACTTCTTTCATCTTTCTTGTTGCCAAAAAAGCCCAAAGAATTATAATGGCCATGGCAATCCACGACATTATAACTACATTGGTTACTGGAAGGTTTAAATACGGTATTTCCCATACTACATTCACGTTGTCATTCATACCTATCACCCTTATCTACATTGGCTGTAAACTTATCACACACGCTCTTTTAATATAACTTAAAATTCAAGAAAAATCAAGGGGTTTGGTTAAATTTTTAATATCTTGTTTTTTGAAGTTATATAAAACCTCTTAAATATATGAATAAAAACTATGATTTATCTTTAATTTGACATGGTTTTTTGTTAAAAATTATGATGCTTCTACAAATTTCCATTTTTGTTTATTTGAATAATTACAATTGTTAACATAAATTTTTTCAGAATTAGCCCCGATACCACTTGATACTTCCATGCAATACCCTGTCTTATTCACTATATAATAATAATCATTGCCTGCTGCCTCTAAATACCATAAAAAGTCTGTTTCCCCATCTATCCAAGTATATACAGTACATTGGCTGCCAGCAGTTACTGCTGTGGTATTGCGGACCTGAATATAGATATTATTAAAATAATAATTTTGTATTCCATAATAAATTTTTCCATTAGTAACTTCTTTAATTTGCAAATAATATCTGCCCCCTGGCGACCACAGTTGAACTACTTCCCCAAGATATGAAGAAACCTCATCATTAAAGGCTAAATTAAATCCTTCTTTTAAATGAGTCTCTATACTATATGGTTGATATTTCATATTAAATGTGGCTTTTATAGTATAATCCTGTAACCCTAGTGTTTCTGTATAGTTATTACTTATATCTTTATCATCTTTTTTTAGGCTATATGTTTCAAATCCATTATTATTAGAAACGTTTACCTTTATATTGTCGCCATTTATCGCTTTTAATATTTTTGTATCATTGTTTTGGGCTACGACACTTGTTCCCTTTGTCAAATTTTGAATTGTTATAGTGCCTCCCACTGTTGAGGTTACAGTAATTGATAAATCTACTATATTAACACTATAACTACTACTTACCGTATTAGTCCCATCACTTACTTTGGCCACTAAAGAACCTGAAGCTGTAAAAGCAATCGTTGGATTACTTGTCACGGTTACATAACTTCCTCCATCTTTACTATATGTACAAGTATATGTACTTCCACAGCCAGATGGGTAAGTTATCGTTACACTTTTCCCAGTAGCAGTTTGATTTTCCTCAAAGGTTGGTAAAGTGATTGCATTAGTAGTTACGGTACTTGTAGTTGAGGTTGTTTGTTTACTAACTCCACTGGTTACTCTTACTCTGATACTGTAACTTGTATTATGGGTAAGTCCTGTGAAGGTATATGTCTTACTTGTTCCATTACTTATCCAAGTTGTCCCTCCATCTTTACTAAACTCATATTTGCTTATTCCACTTTCAGCACTGGCGGTGGCTACTACCGTTATGGAGTTTGATGTTTTACTTGTCGCGACACTTAAAGATGGGGTATTATTATCAAACTTAAACGCACTGCTCACTTTCTGGGCCGATAAGTTTCCTGATACATCACTTATTCCTGACTTGATCCATAAATAATAGGTCCCCGTTAAACTTGATGATGCACTGGCGGGAATAGTCACTGTGGTACTTTTGGCTCCAGCTGTATTTGTACTGGTTACATAACTCGTATAACTTGGGGCTGTTGTATTACTAGTACTCCATGCATAGTAAACATTCTGACTGGCTTTTAAACCACTTCCATTATCAGCTAAGGTGACTGTGATAGCTTTACCTCCTGCTACATAGGTACTTTGACTACTTGGACTTAAACTTACTGTTGGTACTGTCTTATCAACTGCATTAGCATAGTATGTTGTATTAGCTGTTAAATTAACTGCTGTCCCTGCTGCCGTTCCCGTGGTTGCTCCATTAGTTGTACTCCAGCCAACACTTGTATATCCCGTACTTGCCGTGATGGTCGGTAAGGTTACACTACAACTAGTCGCACTATTTTGAATGGTACATGTCCCACTGGTACTTCCTATCGCGCTTACATTACTTCCTTTACTATAGGTTACTGTTATCTTCTTACTTGTGATAGCATAGTAACTCTTATTACTACTTAAACTTATACTTCCTCCTACACTGGCAGCGGCAGTGGTAGCACTTGAGCTTTTTCCCCATCCGGTTATCGTAAACCCACTTCTGGTTATCGTTGGGGCGGTTATACTGCAACTAGAAGCTCCATTATATCTATAACAACTTAATGATGTACTTCCAACCGAGGTGGCTCCATTGGCATTAAAGCTGGCTGTATAAGCACTGCTACTTTTGGTTATTGCATAATAGGTGGCATTACTATTTACAGCTTTGGCGGTGTTTTGATCCCATGAAGAGGTCGTCGCACTTGATGATGTATTATATCCCACTACTCCAAACCCACTTGCTGCTGTAATACTTGGACTAGTTACATTACATGAAGTACTGGTATTATACATTGTGCATGAGCCTGATGTGCTTCCGATGGCTG
>CALVJP010000004.1 GCA_944332215.1 uncultured Bacilli bacterium | reverse complement strand
TATTAATCATGGCTATAAGTTATGCCGCATTTAGTAGTGTTTTAAATATTCAAGGAACAACCAGTATTTCTAGTAATTGGAATATTAAAATAACTAATGTAACAAGCAAGGATATTGTTGGAAGTGCGAGTAATCAAGAGGAGCCAAGTTGGGAAAATTTAACAGCTACATTTAATACAAACTTAGTGAGTCCTGGAGATAGTATTACTTATGAAATAACTGTAAGTAATGAGGGAACATTAAATGCTAAGTTAGATAAGATAACTTTAAGTGATACAAATAATCCAGCTATAAAGTTTGAAACATCAGGTTTAACTGAGGATGATATTTTAAATGCTGGAAGTAATACGACTTTAAATGTTAAAGTCAGTTATGATATTAATATTACGAGTCAGCCAACTTCAACCATTTCAGTTTTAACAGCCAATTTAGAATATAGTCAGGCAAATGGCAGTGAGAGTAGTGGTCAAACGGCTGCTGAACAATTAATTGCTAAAGTAATTGACACTGGCGATGGCTTATATGAAGATTTTACAGAAATAGGAAGATATGTATATAAAGGAACTAACCCGGATAATTATATTACTTTTAATGGTGAAAATTGGCGCATAGTCAGTGTAGAAACTGATAATACTATAAAAATAATTAGAAATGATAATTTAAATAATATGCCAGCATATAGCAATGTTAGTGGAACACCGACTAATACTGCTGTTGCCCCAATTGATTTCGGTTATGTTTCAAATATGCCAGCTGTTAATAAAGTATATCAAAGTAATGATAATACTCGATATAGTGCAGTTACTACGGATTATTGTGGGTATGCCACCTCCGCTTCTGATTATTCTGGTTGTAATGTATGGGGTAGTAGAACTACCATGCTAGATGCCAATGGAAATCACGTGACCAAAATGGCCAGAGAAATAGGCAGCATTGTCACTTATGATTTACCAGAAGAAGATGCGTATTTAAATACTTATCTTAATGGTACCTATTATACCAGTTTAAGTAATGAAGCTAAGGATCAAGTGCAAGAGCATAGTTTCAATGTGGGTGTTCAAAATATTGATATTAACAATACTTTAGTCACTGAAGTTGCACAGGAAAAAGCCAATACATGGAAAGGTAAAGTAGGTTTAATTCAAGTTACTGATTATATAAAAGCTAGTACCGATAGTAGCTGTATAAATATGTATAGTGCATTATTTGGTAATGATAATTCTCAGTGTCAAAATAATAACTATTTATATAATGGAACTAATTATTGGACAATGTCTCCATGTTCCCGTAGTACTTCTTATATTGTATGGGGAGTATATGCGGGAGGCTCTATTAATAGTTATTCTGGCACTAATATTTTTGGTGTCCGTCCAGTTATTTATTTAAAATCAAATATTAGTTTAAGTGGCTCTGGCACTAGCAATGATCCTTACGCAATAATAGCTTAAAAAAACTGTATAATCTAAAACCTTATACAGTTTTTTTTCGCCATTTTTTCAAAAAAACAACACGCTATTTTCACATTGGCTCAATATACTTAAATCAGAAAGGAGACAAAAATGTATATTTTAAAAAACGCATGGATCAATATTAAACGCAATAAAGGAAGAAACTTGTTAATTGGAATTATTATAATGGTTATAACCATCAGTAGCTGTGTGGCGCTTTCGATTAATACGTCAGGAAATAAATTAATTGAAAGTTATAAAAATCAAAATCAATTAGAAGTAAGTTTCAGTTTAGATATGGGCAAACTCAGAGATAACAATAGTGAAGATGAAACCATGGGCGTTGAGCGCTTAACCGCCGAAAACATCGAAAACTATGGTAATTCAACGTATGTGTCAGGTTATTATTACACTTATGAGGCAAGTCTTTCTTCAGAAAATATTGAAGCTGTTGATATGAGTGAAATTTTCAAAAAACCAGAAAATGATAACATCGATGATAAAATGCCAGAAAATAACCATGGTAAGATGAGCCAAGGAGACTTTAGATTAACAGCTTATTCAGACGTAACTTATGCCGATAGTTTTACTTCAGGAAAAGCTAAAATTACCTCAGGGTCAATGATTACTAATGATGACGAAAGTAATAGTGTAGTGATTAGCCGTGATTTGGCCGAAAATAATGATTTAGAAATAGGAGATACGATTACCTTATACTGGCCTGAAAATACAGATATAACTTATGAACTAAAAATAACCGGTATTTTTGAAGCCGAAGATAATAGCACAGATAACTTTATGAATATGACCGCTTTAAGTGTACAAAATCAAATGTATATCACGACTACAATGATGAATCAAATTTTAGAAAATGCCGATAATCCTAATAACATTAATGCCAAATTTTATTTAAAAAATGCTGATGATTTAGAAAAATTTACTGCCGAAGTGCGTGAGAAAGGCTTAAGTGAATATTATCAAGTTAGTGATAATACAGAAGAAATTTTAGCCACTTTAAAACCAATTCAAAATATTAGTAATTTTTCCTTAACTTTCTTAATTGTAATTTTAGTGGTTGGGGCTATCATTTTAGCGGTTATCAATATGATAAATATTCGCGACCGAAAATATGAAATTGGGGTTTTAAGATCAATCGGGATGAGTAAAACCAAAGTAATTTTTCAATTAATATTAGAATTATTTGTGATTGCCTTTGCTTCGTTTATTATCGGAACGGCCGCAGGTTACATCTTGAGTCAACCAGTTACTAACAAAATGCTAGAAAACGAAATAAATAGTTATCAAGAAGAAAATCAACAAACTAGAGAAAATTTCGGCGGTAAAAATTTTAAAGGACCAGAAAACTTTATGACAACCACTGATTATATCGATAATTTAACCGTCAGCTTAGAGTTAGGCACTGTTTTAAAGCTATTTGGAGTTAGTATGCTCTTAGTTATTATTAGTGGTGGCGTGGCTGTCATATTTGTAACCAAATATGAGCCTAATAAAATATTACAAAATAGAAATTAGGAGGCGATGAAAATTTTAAAATTAAAACACGTAAATTTCACTTATGATCATGAAAAATATGTATTAGAAGATATTAATTTAGAATTTAAACCAGGTAAAATATACGGAGTTTTTGGCCGTAGCGGTGCGGGAAAAAGTACCCTTTTAAGTTTAATGGCTGGATTAGAAAAATGCCAAGAGGGTTTAATCTTATATAATGATAAAGATCTAGCTAAAATGAATAGAGATTATTACCGCTGTCATAATGTGGGAATTGTTTTTCAAAGTTATAATTTATTACCATATTTAACCGCTTTAGAAAATGTAGTTTTATCCATGGATATTAGTGGCTTAAAAGATAAAGATAAAGAAACCAAAGCTCTAGCTTATTTAAATAAAGTCGGTATCGATGCTAGTAAAGCTAATCGGAAAATTTTAACCTTATCAGGTGGTGAGCAGCAACGCGTATCGATTGCAAGAGCTTTAGCATATAATCCAGAAATTATTTTAGCTGATGAGCCAACCGGCAATTTGGACAAAGAAACTGAAGCCGAAATATTAGATATTTTTACCACTTTAGCCCATAAAGATAAAAAATGTGTAATTATTATTTCACATTCTAAAAATGTCAAAGACAAAGTTGATATCGTCCATTACCTGAAAAAAGGAAAAATAGAATTGAGCTGATTCTATTTTTTTGTTTATAAGGAAAAGACATTAAAAATCAAAAAAACTTTACAAAACGCTTCTTTGCTTTAAAGTGTTTGGGTGAAGTCATGAAAATATTAAAAGGTTATGTCTTTAGATTATATCTAAATAAAAATCAAGAAGAGTTAATAAATAAAACGATAGGATGTGCTAGGTTTATATATAATTACTTTCTATCTGGTAAAATAAAAGAAATGTAAGAAAGTATAAATTTTGCAAAAGTAAAAAAAGTTATTAGGGGAGTGACTTATCTGAATATAGGCCTATGGAGGAATTTACATTTCTAAAAAATAGAAAAAGCTTACTTCATGGTAAGCTAGGCAAAATTTATTTTGTCCTTTGTTAAAAGAGAAAATACTAAATTTAATGCGGAAATTCTTGATAATAATTGCTATTATCAGTTTAGTTTTCTAAGAAAATATGCTATAATGGAAGAGATAATGGAGGCTAGAAGTATGGCGAAAAAGAAAAAGAGAAAATCACCTGAGAAAAAAGGTGCCGCTTATAGTGTAGAAATCAAAGGGATCATTTTAATATTAATTGCAATTATTGGTTGCTGTCCGTTTGGCATCATTGCGGATATTATTCGTGGTTTTGCGGGCTTTTTAATGGGTGTTTGGTATACTCCTTTACTATTATTAGTTGGAGCTTGTGGAGTATATATGATGGTTAAAAGAGAATCCCCAGATTTTTTAACTTCGCGTTTAGTGGGTTTTTATATTTTAACCTTGGGCGTTCTGATCTTGTCACATACAGGTTATATTGCAAGTTTAAGCAAACACGGTATTGAAGGGTTTGAAGTTTTAACCGAGACCGTAAATAATTTAATGGGCTTTGTTAATAGTACCGTTGACTTACAGGGTGGCGGGATGATTGGAGCTATTTTTGCTGTTTTATTTGTTAATTTACTAACCTTAAACGGAACTAAAGTCGTTTGCTTAGCTTTAATCATTTGTGGAATAATCATGTTTACTGGAGTTTCTATTTACGATGTTGTAATGTGGCTTAAAGAAAAACATAAAAAAGCCCGTGAATTTAAAATCAACCGCAGAGCGGAAGAAGCAGCTAAAGAAGCCGAAGAAAAATTTGAAGAAAACAACAAAATTGTTATTTCATCTATCGATGAATTACCAAAAACCCCGGTTAAAGAAGAAAACATTGCTGAAGAGGAGCCACCAGCTAAAGGTTATCAAAAACCTCCAATGAATTTATTAAATAAACCAAAAAAAGTTAGCGGGAAAGAAAATCAAGAATCAATTAAAACTAATGTTGTCGAATTAGAAAAAGTTTTAAAAGATTTTGGCATTGAAGGAAAAGTCGTAGCAGCTAATATAGGGCCAGCAGTTACTCAATATGAAATCGAAGTCAAATCAGGAACAAAAGTTTCCAAAATAACCGGAATTAATAAAGAAATTGCTTTAGAATTAGGGGCTAAAGACGTTAGAATTCAAGCCCCAATTCCCGGTAAAAAAACAGTCGGTATTGAGTTACCTAATAAAGTTGTTAGTCCTGTTTCCATCAGAGAAATTTTAGACGAAGTGCCAAAGAGTAAAGAAGATAGCAAATTATTAGTCGCTTTAGGCCGGAGTATTATGGGTAATCCCATTTGGTGCGAAATTGATAAAACACCGCATTTACTCGTGGCTGGTAGTACTGGTAGTGGTAAATCAGTTTGTATTAATAGTATGATCGTTTCTTTATTAATGAGAGCCAAACCAGATGAAGTTAAATTAGTTTTAGTCGATCCGAAAAAAGTAGAATTATCGATGTATAATGGTATTCCTCATTTATTAACCCCCGTTGTTACTGATCCCAAAAAAGCTAATATTGTCTTACAAAAAATTGTAACAATTATGGAAGATCGTTATGAGTTATTCAGCGAGAGTAAAACGAAAAATATTGCGGGTTATAATGCTTATGTCGATAAGAAAAACGAAGAATTACCAGAAGATGAACATTTACAAAAATTATCTTATATTGTCGTAATTATCGATGAGTTAGCCGATTTAATGTTAGTTGCTGCTAAAGAAGTTGAAGATTCCATTATGCGAATTACCCAGATGGCCAGAGCTGCGGGAATTCATTTAATTGTGGCGACTCAAAGACCTAGTACTGATGTTATTACGGGTGTAGTTAAAGCAAACATTCCATCGCGTATTTCTTTTGCCGTTTCTAGTAGTATTGATTCTCGAACAATCTTAGATATGAGTGGAGCTGAAAAACTATTAGGTAAGGGGGATATGTTATTAAAACCTCAAGGCGAGAATATTCCGATCCGTGTTCAAGGTAACTTTATTACGGATGAAGAGATTAAAGCTGTAGCGGACTATACCATTAAGCAACAAAAAGCCAAATATGATGAATCTTTAACTGTGGCCGAAGAGGACCGCGGAGCTTCCACCATGATGGAAGAAGATTATGAAGAACCATTATATAATGAAATTGTCGAATTTGTTATAAATCAAGGCAAAGCAAGTGCTTCTTTGTTACAGCGCCGTTTTAGACTTGGTTATAATCGGGCTGCTAGATGTATAGATCTACTGGAAGAACGAGGAATTGTCGGGCCATCAAATGGCTCTAAACCTCGAGAAGTTTTAGTTAAGTTAGAAAATAAAGAATAAAACTAATTTTCAAGAGTTGTAAAACTATGATTGTATAAAAAGGTAAAGTTAAAGCTTCACCCACCTATTTATCCAAGTAAACTTATAAAATAATTTTGTTAAAATGTTAGTAGAAAGATGTGGTATTATGGAAAGTTTACATTTGAATAGACCTAAAAGAGGACGCTTTAAAACAATAATAATTATTATATTATTGGTGTTATTATGGCTATCTTTAGGCTATATTATTTATGATAAAGTTTACTCAGAAGATAGCCAAAAATTAGATCGTTTAAAAAGTGAAGTAAGCACTTTAAAAAACAACCAAAAAGAAACTAAAACAAAGTTAGAACAATTAAAAAAAGCCAATACATTAAATATTGATAATAAAGAGCAGCTTCAGCTATTAAAAGTAAACATTGATAACATCAATAGTATTGGTTTATTAGTAACCAAACAAGGAGAAGTTTATCTTCAGTTACCTAATGCTACTTTAGATCAAAAGATAGCAAATAGTTTTAATACATTATCCAAAAATAATGAGGAATATACAATAGATGGTTATCATAATGAACCATGCAGTGGTCAAGCGAATATTTTTACCGGCCTTAAATTAGATATCAATAATGTCATTGGAGCTTATAATATTCAAATTGGCTCTGATAATTATAGCACATACATTGCCTTTGTTAAAGTAGATGGCACAGTAGATGCTTTAAATATGACAGATTTACTTTATAATGGTCAAATCACTATTAAACAAAAAGTACAAAATTTACAAAATATTGTGGCTATTCTTCAATCAACAACCGTTAATGGCTGTTTAGAAGTAAATAATGCATATGCGGTTGACAAAACAGGCAAACTCACCCCAATATTTACAGACTAACCAAAAGGTTAGTTTTTCTTTTTATTTAGACGTTTTTTGACACTTTTATTTGCTTTATCAGCTGTTTTTTGATAAAATCAAATATGGTGATAAAACATGGTAAAATATGATGAAAGCTCAATTAAGATATTAGAAGGCTTAGAAGCCGTTCGCAAAAGACCAGGGATGTATATTGGCTCAACTGATAAACGCGGGCTTCATCATTTAGTCTGGGAAATCGTTGATAATAGTATTGATGAAGTAATTAATGGCTATGGTGATAGAATAAAAATAATTATTCATAAAGACGGCAGCATTAGCGTCGAGGACTTTGGCCGTGGAGTGCCGGTTGGCAAACACGCAAGTGGCAAATCGACACCAGAAGTAATTTATACGGTTCTACATGCTGGCGGGAAATTTGAAACTTCAGGTTATAAAGTATCTGGCGGTTTACATGGTGTTGGTGGAAGTGTTGTCAATGCGCTTTCCAAATGGATGGACGTGACAATCAAGAGAGATGGCGCGGAATATTTTATTCGCTTTGAAAATGGCGGACATACCGTAATTCCACTAAAAAAAATAGGCACAACTAATCGCACTGGGACGAAAGTTCACTTCATGCCAGATGAAACAATTTTTTCTGTAACCACCTTTTCTTTTACCAACATTTGCGAAAGAATGCAAGAAAGCGCTTTTTTGCTTAAAAACTTAACTATCGAAGTGCATGATGAAGCCGATGATAAACATGAAATATACCATTATGAAAATGGTTTAAACTCTTTTGTTGAATATTTAGATGAAGATAAAAAAGCTTTACATAAAGTTACTAGTTTTGACGGCATGAAAGAAGGCATTAATGTCGAAGTTGCTTTTCAATATACCGAAACATATTCAGAAAACATTATTTCTTTTGTTAATAACGTTAAGACGATCGATGGAGGGACTCATGAAGTGGGCTTGAAAACCGCTTTTACTAGAGTTTTCAATGAATATGCGAGAGAAAATGGTTATTTGAAAGCCAAAGATAAAAATTTAGAAGGCTCCGATACTAGAGAAGGTTTGACGGCTATTATTAGCTTACAAATTCCCGAAAAACTGTTACAATTTGAAGGCCAAACTAAAGGAAAACTAGGTACTCCGGTAGCCCGAACGGTAGTTGATAGTATTGTTTCAGAAAAATTGCAATTTTTCCTTGAAGAAAACAAAGAGTCAGCCACTAAAATCTTAGAAAAAATGGTGAAATCCAAACAAGTTAGAGAAGCAGCACGCAAAGCTCGTGATGAGGCTCGTAATGGTAAAGGCAAAGGCAAAAAAGAAAAAAGCATTAGTGACAAATTTACCCCGGCTCAAAGTAAAGATCCGAGAAAAAACGAATTGTTTTTAGTCGAAGGAGATTCGGCCGGAGGCTCAGCCAAACAAGGCCGTGATCGAAAATTTCAAGCCATTTTACCCCTCAGAGGTAAAGTTATAAATACCGAAAAGGCCAATTTAACAGATGTCCTAGCTAACAATGAAATTAATACAATGATTCAAACGATCGGAGCAGGTATTGGCAGTGATTTTAATATAAAAGATTGTAACTATGATAAAGTCATTATTATGACAGATGCTGATGATGACGGGGCCCATATTCAAATTTTATTATTGACCTTTTTCTATCGTTATATGAAACCTTTAATCGAAAATGGACATTTATATATTGCTATGCCCCCATTATACGCTTTAAAAAACGGTAATAAAATTTACGGTTATGCTTGGGAGGATAAAGAGGCCGACGAAATAAGATCGCAGACTAAAATCAAACTAGAAAAACAACGCTATAAAGGTTTAGGTGAAATGAATGCCGAGCAATTATGGGAAACTACCATGGATCCTAAGCAACGTAATTTAATTAAAGTGAGCTTACATGACGCTTCCTTAGCTGAAAAACGCGTCAGTGTTTTAATGGGAGATAATGTTGATCCTCGTAAAGAATGGATTGAAGAAAACGTGGTCTTTACCATGGAAGATAATTATGAAATGTAAGGTGATATAATGGATAATATAATACAGAGAATACACGACTATGCTTTAGAAGATATTATGGGTGATAGTTTTGCTAAGTATGCTAAAACAATTATTCAAGATAGAGCCTTGCCAGATGTTAGAGATGGGTTAAAGCCAGTTCAAAGACGTATTTTATATGCAATGTACAAAGATGCTAATACTCATGATAAACCCACCAAAAAAGCCGCCAAAGCGGTTGGCAATATTATGGGATTTTATCATCCCCATGGGGACTCTAGTATTTATGATGCTTTAGTTAGAATGAGCCAGTGGTGGAAAAATAATTTATGCTATGTTGAAATGCAAGGAAATAATGGCTCCATGGATGGGGATAGTGCCGCAGCGATGCGTTATACTGAAGCCCGTTTATCTAAAGTCGCCAGTGAATTATTAAAGGACATTAATAAAGAAACAGTGTTAATGAGTTTAAATTATGATGATACCTTATTAGAGCCAACCGTTTTACCTGCCAAATTTCCCAATTTATTAGTTAATGGGGCCATGGGCATCAGTGCAGGTTATGCCACTAATATCCCGCCTCATAATTTAGGGGAGGTAATTGATGCGACAATTAAACGAATTGATAATCCTAATTGCCGCTTAGAGACTATTTTAGATATTGTTAAAGGTCCAGATTTTCCAACCGGTGGTGTAGCAGAGGGCATTAAAGGCATTAAAGAAGCTTTTGCAACAGGAAAAGGCAAGGTTAATGTCCGCTGTAAATATACAATTGAAGGTGCTAAAAATAAAAGGCAAATCATTATTACCGAAATTCCTTACGAAGTCAATAAGGCTTTATTAGTCAAAAAAATTGACGATATTCGTATTGAAAAAAAAGTTGAAGGGATTATGGAAGTCCGCGATGAAACCGATCGAAATGGATTACAAATTGCCATCGATTTAAAAAAGGATGCAAATGAGAATTTAATAATTAATTATCTTTTAAAAAATACCGATATGATGATTTCTTATAATTATAATATGGTCGCAATTGTCAATCGTCGTCCTATGGTCGTTGGCCTCTTGGACATTTTAGATGCTTATATTGCCCATCAAAAAGATGTAATTACCAAAAGGACGGAATTTGATTTGCGCTTAGCTAAGGCTCGCATGCATATTTTAGAAGGACTTATTAAAGCTTTATCTATTTTGGATGAAGTAATTAGAGTTATTCGAGGATCAAAAAATAAAGCAAATGCCATTGAAAATTTACAATTAGAGTTTGCTTTTACCAAATTGCAAGCGGAAGCAATTGTTAATTTACAGCTTTATAAATTAACTAATACCGATGTGACGGAATTAGAAAATGAAATGGCTCAAAAAAAGAAAGAGATTGAGCTTTGGACACAGATATTAGAAAACGAAGAAGCTTTGAAACATGTGATGAAAACAGAACTTAAATATATTAAAAAAGAGTATGCCACTGAACGTAAAACCGAAATAAAAGATGAGGTTACCGAAATAAAAATCGATACAACTTCATTAATTCCTAAAGAGGACTGTATGGTAGTCGTGACTAATGAGGGTTATATTAAACGAGTATCAAGGCGAAGCTATGGCGCTAGTGATGAAGAGACAGGGCTCAAAGATGGGGACTATGTTATTGGTTTATACGAAGCCAATACCATGGATACTTTGTTGTTATTCACTGATTTAGGTAATTTCTTATATATTCCAGTTTATGAAATACCGGATTTAAAATGGAAAGATTTAGGTAAACATGTCAGTAATCTGATTAAAATTAATGCTGAAGAAGCTATTATCTATGCCTATTTAACTAGTCAGTTTAATTCTGATTTGCATTTTGTATCATTTACCAAAAAGGGAATGATCAAACAAACAAGTTTGGCTGATTTAAAAGTCCAAAGATATAGTAAACCAATTACTTTAATTAAATTAAAAGACGATGACCGCGTGATTTCAACCACTGTTTCCCAAAAAGAAGTCTTTATTGTTACCGAAAATGGTTATGGTTTAAGATATATGACGGATGAAGTGCCAGTTACTGGTTTACGTGGTAGTGGGGTTAAAGCCATTAATCTCAAAAATGATGTCGTTGTTTCAGGCTTAAGTTTTGATGATATTCACTATCTAGCCTTTATTACTGACAAAAATACAGCTAAACGAGTGAAACTTGGGGAATTTGAAATAACTTCAAGAGCCCGTAAAGGTGTTTTAGTAGTCCGTGATGTTAAAACTAATCCATATCATATTATTAAAGCTTTTGCCATTAAAAATAAAGTTGATTTAGGTCTCGTAACATCAGACATTAAATATATCAAGGTCACAGAATTACCTATTTGTGATCGCTACCAAACTGGTAGTAGTCTTGCTAAAGAAAAAATTAAAGATGTTTTTGTTAAAGCTTTAGTGAATGAAAATTTAGCTAGTGAAGAAATCGATGTGTCTTTGGATCATATTGATGAAAAAATTATGACCATTGATGACTTTTTAGAAGATTTTAAAATAGAATAGTAAGTATTCTATTTTTTAACCCATTTAAAGATTTTGTTTTGTAAAAACATGTGATATAATATGTCTTAATTGATCATAGGCTAATTAAATAATTTGGAGGTTTTGGCATGAATTTAAAAGTTTTAAGAGCTATTTTAAGTTATATGGAAGTTAATCCTAAAGAAATGATAGATTTTTTAAAAGAATTAGAGGCTTTAATTTTTGCCGATGAGAATAGTATTCGTTATAGTACCCTTGGAATCAAATTGCCAAGTGGACCTAATAATTTCTTTTTTGGAAAAACAAAACATGATGATTTTTTTACCAAATATGCAGAAATTGTGAAACATTTAAATCAATTTGAGGCTCCCATTACCGAAGCTTTTACTTTTCATATTTCTGAATACGTACAGTTTGTTCAAGCCTTATATGTTGAATGTGAATTACAAACTAAAAGCACTCGTGGTAAAGAAATACTTGATAGTTTCGTCGCTTTAGACGTAAATGAAATTGAGTATAAGCCAGACGGTTTAAACGTCCCAATAATGCTTGGGCATGAAAATATTCAGATTAGTTTATGTACGAATGGCTGGTCTACTTTAATTAACAGTAAATCTAAATTAGTGAAATTTGACGGCGCAGATTATGTGTTAATTGAATACATTAATCAAAAAACTGATAAAGTTTTTAAAAAAGCCGTGATTACTAATATTGATTTTCCATTAGAAACATTACCAACGTTGGTTAAACAGAAGCATTAAAAATGGGTTTTTAGCCCGTTTTTTGTTATCCAATATCAGTTAATCGAATATAGTAGTATAGGTGATAAAATGGATACAAAAGAAAAGTTTAAAGATTTCGTAAAACAGCACCCTGTGCTTTTAAAACATGTTCGAGATGAAAAAATGACTTGGCAAAAATTTTATGAGATGTATGATATGTATGGTGAAGATGAAACCGTATGGAAAGATTATTTAGTAACGGGAGCGACCGTAGCCGCGACTAGTACGGCTTCGACTTCTTCCTTTGATTTAATGGGATTTTTAAGAAACTTAGATTTAGATAGTATTCAAGAGGGCGTGAATAGTATGCAGCGGGTGTTAGGCTTATTACAAGATATGTCATCTAATAAAAATACTCCAGCTGAAACAAAAAAACCTCGCCCATTGTATAAACATTTTGAGGACTAATGTCTTTAGATTTACAATTTAAAATTAAAGAAAACGAAAACTATCGACGTTATCTAAGAGAAAATTCAGCTTGGTATAAACTATTAAATAGAGATCCTCAAAATTTTAAATATTTTGAAGATGAAGTGCGTGAAGTTTATAAATTAACTAGAGCCGATAAAATTTCCAGGACTTTAGATACAATCGAAATGCTGGAAAAAGTACTAGTGACTTTAAAATAAATATGGTAAAATAACCTTGGTGATAGAAATGCGAGTAATTAGTGGAAAATATCGTGGGAAAAAATTACAAGGTTTTGACATTACAGGTACTCGGCCAACGATGGACCGAGTTAAAGAATCTTTGTTTGGAATGATTCAAGATAAAATACCGAAAAGCCATTGTTTAGATCTTTTTGCTGGAAGTGGAGCTTTAGGTATTGAAGCTTTAAGTATGGGGGCTTTATCTTGTGACTTTGTTGATAATAATATAATCTCTTTTAATGTTTTAAAAGAGAATACCAAAGATTTGACTGAAAAAATTACTGTTGTTCACGCCGACTATAAAAAATATTTAAAAATGGCTAATAAAAGTTATGATGTGATTTTTTTAGATCCTCCTTATCAAAGCGGATTACTGAATAAAGCCTTGAAATATATTAGTGAATATGATTTATTGAACGAAAACGGCATCATTATCTGTGAATATGAAAATGAAGAGCCAAGAACGAAGTTGACTGAATATAAAATGAAAAATTACGGCACGAAAAAAATAAAAATTTTCGTCAAGTAATTTTTTTTGTTTAAAAAAAGGAAATAGGCTTTACACCTCGTATGATAATATACAAGGAGGTGAATAATGTTTAAAAAGTATCCCTTTGTCAGGCAAGATAATCTCAAAGATTGTGGAGCGGCTTCGATTGCTATGATAGTCCAATATTATGGCGGCTACATCACGAAACGTAGTTTAAATGAAAAATTGAAAACTAACTTAGAGGGAACAACCGCTTATCATATGATTTTAACTTTAGAGGAATTGGGTTTTAAAGCCCAAGGAATGAAACTAAAAACTTTAACCAAAACCGAAATACCTTTTATTGCCAATGTAATAATAGAAAACTCCTACAAACACTTTTTGGTAGTTTATAAAGTTAACGATCAATATGTATTAGTAGCTGATCCCGCTTCAGGCATTAAAAAAATGACTTTGGCGGAATTTTATCAAATTTGGACAGGCGTTAATATTTTAATGTATCCAATTAAACCAATACTTAGAGAACAAAAAATTTCGTGTTTTAAATTTATTATAAAACTAATTATCCCCCACAAATTAAAGTTTATAAAATTGTTTTTTCTCTCGCTTGGTTTAACTTTTATCTCTTTAATGGGCTCTTTTATGTTCCAAAGTTTAATTGATCATCAACAAATTGCTAAGCAATGGTTTTCTATTTTTGCTTTAATATTTACTTTAAAAATACTAATAGACTATGGGCGCAATAAAGCATTGATAAAATTATCATGTATTTTAGATTATCAACTTACAGCGGGAGCTTTTCAAGATTTACTAACACTTCCTTATGAATATTACCATAATCATACATCAGGAGAAATCATTAGTAAAATTAATGATTTAGCTGTGGTTAGAGACATGATTAGTAAGGTCGCTTTATCCCTCTTTATTGATTTACCATTATCAATTTTTTCCGCGCTGTTACTTTGGCATTTGAGTCATCAATTATTCATAATCGTATTAATTGTGCTAATCCTTTATATTTTAATTTTGCTAATCTTTAGAAAGAAGTTAACAAAATCTATCAAAACAGCGCAAACTAGAAAAGCCGAAGTTAACTCGTATATGGTCGAATGTATTAAAGGTTTTGAGACCGTTAAAGGATTGTGTATTGCAGATAAAATGCAAAAACTATTTACCATTCATTATCGCAAATTACTCGAAAGTAATTATAAATTAAGTCAATTAACAAATCGCCAGTTTTTAGCTAAAAATTTTGTCAATATGGTTGGTCAATTAGGAATAATGTTTGGCGGTATTATTTTAGTTAATCAGGGCCTATTATCCCTAGGAACTTTAATTACTTATAATGTTTTAGTCAGTTTGTTTTTAGATCCCATTAGAAATATAATTGATTTGGACTTTGAAATTAAAGAAGCTCTAAGTGCTTTAAGGCGGGTTTTGGCATTATTTGAAGGTAAGCATGAAAAATGGGGACAAGCTTTAACGGGAAAAATTGAATTTAAAAATTTAAACTTTAGTTTTGATAATGTAAATTATATTTTGAAAAATGTTAATTTAACGATTGAAGAGGGAACAAAAGTGCTAATTACCGGTCCAAGTGGCAGTGGTAAAAGTACCTTAGTTAAAATTCTAAAAGGCTATTATCCTGAATATACTGGTCAATTATTAATGGCTGGAAAGCCATTAAAAAATATTTCACCTAGAATAATTTACATGTCACCAAAAGAAATATTATTTACTGGCACTATTAATTATAATTTGACTTTGAAAGGAAGTAAAAATTTGGCATTGATCAAGAAAATCTGTCAAACAGAACAAATAGTTAGCCAAAATAGTCTAGGTTATAATCAGTTGTTAGAAGAAGATGGTTTTAATATCTCAGGTGGTCAGCGGCAACGTATTGCTTTAGCAAGAGCCTTACATGATTTTGATACATTAATTATTGATGAAGGTCTAAGTGGCCTAGAAACTAATTTGGAACGGCAAATTATTAAAGACTTGTTTAAGCATTATGCTCATAAAACGATTATTGTTATTTCACATCGCTTAGATAATTTAGATTTATTTGACCAGTATGTACGTTTAGAAAATGGTATTATCACTTTAGACGAAAAAAGGGCTAATTAGAAAGGGGGTATTAATGTTTAGATATTTTCTTCGCTTATTAAGATATTTTTTAAATCGAATTGTACTTTAGAAAGGGGTAGGATATGCAGTTAACCAAAAATGAATTATTAACAGTAAAGGGCGGCGGTATAGGACTTATTGCTGGTATTGGAGCAATATTAACTTTTTTAATAGGAGTTATTGATGGCTACTTAAGGCCGTTAAAGTGTAATTAATGATTTTAAATAAACAAGAATTATTATTAGTTACAGGCGGGGCTATAACCGCATCATTATTAAATGCTTTAGCCCGCGGGATAACGACCATTGTAGATTTGGGCCGAGCTTTAGGAACGGCAATAAGACGAATCGCTTCAGACCATATTTGCTCTTTATAAGATAAAAACGGGATTTTGATCTCGTTTTTTGAATAAACCTTAATTTTCTGTTGAAATATAATGAAAAAAATGCTATAATGATTGTAGCTCAAGAAGGGAGGGATTTTATGACAAAGGTTATGGTACGTAACGGCGATGTTGGCGGTGCACTACGAGTACTAAAACAACAAGGTATTAAAGATGGCTCCCTTAAGCGAATTAAAGAAAAAGAAACTGGCTATTTAAAACCAGGCGTGAAAAGAAGAATTGCTGAAAAGGAAGGCAAGAAAAACGCTTCTAAACGTGAAAGAATGTCCAGACGTGATAGTTACAGATAAAAGCAGCTTTAAGTTTGCTTTTTTTAGAAAGGAAAAGAAAAATGCGAAATCAAATTTTAGAAGATTTAAAAATAGCGATGAAAAATCAAGATAAGTCTACTTTAGCCGTAATCAGAATGGTAAAAGGGGCTATGCAAATGGAAGAGTTAAAAACGAAAAGAGAATTAACCGATGATGAAGTGATTACAATTATCAGTAAACAAATTAAAACACGTAAGGAGTCAATTACAGAGTTTGCTAAAGGTAATCGCCAAGATTTAATTGAAAGTACAGAAGCGGAAATTAAAATTTTAGAAAAATATTTGCCTGAACAACTAACTGAAGCTGAAGTTTTTCAGATAATTGATGCCGCTTTTGCCGAGGTTAAACCCGAAAGCATGCGCGATATGGGAAAACTAATGGGCTTAATTGCCCCGAAAGTTAAAGGAAAATATGATATGGGCGAAATCAACAAAATTATTAAAGAAAAATTAAATTAATTGTGTATATTTCTTAAAATAATAGCTCAAGATATAGATGTAAACACTAATGTTTACGACTACAAAAACTAGTATACATTTTTAAAATATATTTCTTTTCTTAGTTTATTTAGTCATATTTACTATCCTACCACTAATATTTGTATATTAGTTTTTTGTTATTTTAATTTTTTGAAAAAAATGCAATATTTGGTTGTAAAAACATATAATTATGTTATAATATTAATGGCTTTTTTAAAACACATGAATATGGATTTCCAAGCCTAGTGCCTTTTAGGTGGCGTGGACGCAGAAATATTCAGAGGAAAAAAACAAAAGGAGGAAAGAAATATGGCAGTAGTGTCAATGAGTTATTTATTAGAAGCTGGAGTCCATTTTGGTCATCAAACCAAAAGATGGAATCCTAAAATGAAAGAGTATATTTTTACAGCAAGAGATGAGATTTATATTATTGATTTACAAAAAACCGCTAAAAAAATTGAAGAAGCATACAATGCTTTAAAAGAAATAGCTGCAAATGGCGGAAAGGTTTTATTTGTAGGAACACGTAAGCAAGCCGCTGAAGCTACTAAAGAAGAAGCCTTAAGATCTGATTCGTTTTACGTTAATGAAAGATGGTTAGGGGGAACACTTACTAACTTTAAAACCATTAGAAAAAGAGTTAAAAGATTAGAACAAATTGAAAAAATGGAAAAAGACGGGACCTTTGATCGTCTACCTAAAAAAGAAGTTATTAAAATTAAAAAGGAATATGATAAATTAAATAAACTGTTATGTGGTATTAGAGAAATGAATAAATTACCTCAAGCAATGTTTATTGTAGATCCAAGTAAAGAAGAAATTGCGATTAGAGAAGCCAGAAAGTTAAATATTCCAGTTTTTGGAATTGTTGATACTAATTGTGATCCCGATATGGTTGACTATGTTATCCCAGGAAACGATGATGCTATTAGAGCAGTTAAATTAATAATCGGAGTAATGGCTAACGCGATTGTCGAAGCTAATGGTGGCAAAATTGTTGACTATACGAGTGATAATCGTAAAGAAGAAAAAGGCGATGAAATAATGCAAAAAGCCTTAGAAACTGTCAAGAAAAAAGAAGATAGAAGGCCAAAATATCGCAATGATAAAAGCGACCGTAATAATCGCTTTGAGAAGAAATCTTATGATAAGAAATCTAATAATAAATCATCTGAAAAAGTAGAGACGCCTATAAAAGCTGAAGAAAAAACAGAAACTTCAAAAGCCGAAGTTAAAGCTACCCCTAAAAAAGCCGAAAATGTAGATTTATCTACAAAAACCGTAGCAGAACTTCGTGAATTAGCAAAAGCTAAGGAAGTTAAAGGCTATTCTACGATGAAAAAAGCTGAACTTATTGAAGTATTAAGCTAAGGTGATGATTAATCACCTTTTTTAAATATAAAAGGAGGATATTATGATTAGTGCAAGTTTGGTTAAAGAACTAAGAGAAAAAACGGGAGCAGGAATGCTCGATTGTAAAAAAGCTTTAGAAGCCAATAATGGAAATATTGAAGCTTCAATTGATTGGTTAAGAGAAAAAGGTATTTCGAAAGCAGCTAAAAAAGCTGACCGAATTGCCGCTGAGGGAACAGCTGCCATTTTAATTGAAGGCAATGATGCTGTCATTTTAGAAGTTAATTCGGAAACTGACTTCGTGGCTAAAAATGAGAAATTTCAAACTTTAGTGCAAACTTTATTAAAAGCCATTATTAAAAGTGAAGCTAAAACTTTAGAAGAAGCTATGACGTTACCAACTAGTGAGGGAACAATTGAAGAATTAATCACGCAAGCTACGGCGACCATTGGGGAAAAATTAAGTTTTAGAAGATTTGATAAAGTCACCAAAATGGATAGCGAAGTTTTTGGAGAATATATCCATATGGGGGGCAAAATTGCTGTGCTAACAGTAATTGACGGGACATCCGAAGATGTAGCCAAAGATGTCGCAATGCATGCTGCTGCGATGCGCCCTAATTATGTTAAAATTGTTGATGTACCAGCCGAGGAAGTCGAAAAAGAAAAAGCCGTTCTAACTGAGCAAGCCATGAATGAAGGAAAACCAAAAGAAATTGCTGAGAAAATGGTTCAAGGACGTATTCAAAAATTTTATAAAGAAATTTGTTTAGAAGAACAACCATTTGTTAAAGATGGCGATGTGAATGTAAAAACTTACGTTAAAAATCATGGTGGCGAAATTAAAGCAATGTATCGTTATGAAGTTGGTGAAGGCATCGAAAAAAGAGAAGAAAATTTCGCAGAAGAAGTAGCTAAACAAATGAATATGTAGAAAGGGATATACGCAAGTATATCTTTTTATTTGATTAAATCGTGGCTAATTAATTTAAAAATAAGAGTTGCGCATGTTTTTATCACCATAGTTTATCAAAGCAAAGCAAAAATAAAATTTTTTTTAACTTGACAGATTAGGAGTTAAGCCTATATAATCAATATAGAGTAGGTGATAGAGTGAAGAACGCCTTTACATTATTAGAATTATTGTCCGTCATTATTATTATTTCCATAATTGCTTTAATTACAACTCCAATCATTATAAATGTAATCAAAGATGCTAGATTAGAAACTTTTAAAGATTCTGCTTATGCCTTGATTGATGCTAGCCGGGAATACCGCGTTAATGCTATTAGCAGTGGGAATACCAGAACTCTTGATATTAATTATACTCAGGGGACCAATACCGATAAATTAAGCGTTCAAGGGAAACTGCCAGATGGTGGTAATTTAAAAATGAATGCTGATGGTGATATTGCCATCGCTTTATGGAGCGATAGTTCAGAAGTCTGTTTAGTCAAAGACTATGATAGTAATACCATTCAAATTTCAACCACGATGAAAACAAAAGATAGTTGTAAATTATAAATTTATTAGAATTTAGAAAATAGAACACATACTGTAAAGAACAGAGGTGTTTTTCTTGTATTATAAGCTAAAATATATTATAATATTAAATAGATAGAGAGGTAAGAATATGGCAAACTTAGACATTCCTAATCATGTAGCTATTATCGTAGATGGTAATGGGCGCTGGGCCATAGAACGGGGCCTTGCAAGAAGCCGAGGCCATGAAAAAGGTTTTCGCAATATTCAAAAACTTACAGCTTATATTTTTACTAAAGGTATTAAATATGTCAGTGCTTATCTTTTTTCAACCGAAAATTTTAAGCGTGGGGAAAAAGAAGTCAGTTTTTTAATGAATTTATTAGTTGGAAAACAAAAAGATATTTTAACTTTTTGCCATGATGAAAAAATAAAAGTTGTAGTATCTGGTCGTCAAGAAAATTTAAATACAAAAGTAGTAAAAGCTATAAAAAATATTGAATGGGAAACCCGAAACTATCCCGATCGTGTATTTAATTTATGCTTTAATTATGGAGCCCATGCCGAGTTAATTGATGCAACCAAAAAAATCGTCGATGATGTGCAAAAAGGTAAGTTTGACATCAATACTTTAGATGAGGAAAAATATGCGAAATATTTGTATCAAGATTTGCCCCCAGTAGATTTATTAATCAGAACGGGTGGTGAGCAGCGCATTAGTAATTTTATGTTATGGCAATGCTCTTATGCAGAATTTTATTTTGCTAAAACATATTTTCCAGACTTTGAGGAAAAAGAATTTGACAAAGCATTAAGTGAGTACATGAGGCGTGAACGAAGATTTGGAGGAATTAATGATGAAAAACCGAATAATTAGTGCTATTATAGTTTTAGCAATACTTATCCCAATTATATTATACGGCGGTATGTTATTTAATATCGTAGCTTATTTAATTGGACTTATGGCATTGAAAGAATTTTTGGATGCTAAAAATAAACGTAAAACTATTCCTTTATTTATTAAAGTGATGTCTTATATTTTTTTGACATTAATTATTTTAGTTGATGTCAATTCCACTAGTGATGTATTTAGTTTAGATTATCGCGTAATAGCCGCTTTATTTATAAGTTTTTTACTACCAGCAGTTTTATATCATGATGCAAAGAAATATAATGTTAAAGATGGTTTTTATATGATCGGTGGTATCTTATTTTTAGGTATTTCGATGGCCTTATTAATTATGCTTAGACATTTAGATTTAAAATTATTTATTTTTCTTATTACGATTACGATTACCACAGATGTTTTTGCTTACCTAACGGGTAATTTAATTGGCAAACATAAACTATTAACAGAAATATCACCGAAAAAAACGTGGGAAGGTTTAATCGGGGGCACGATTATGGGTGTCTTTGTCAGTGCCATGTTCTATCATACTTGTATTGATCCTACTTTCTCTAAAAGCTATTTATTAGTGATTTGTACGTTTTTATCTTTATTAGGCCAATTTGGCGATTTAACTTTTTCAGCCATTAAACGTTATTTTGGTTTAAAAAATTTCTCGAATATTATGCCAGGACATGGTGGCGTTTTAGATAGATTAGATAGTATTATTTTTGTAATTTTAGGTTTTACTTTCTTTATTACAATTTTATAGGAGGGGCAAATGACATTAATATATTTTATTATTATTTTAGGCGTTATTATTTTTATTCATGAACTGGGACACTTTATTTTTGCCAAGAAATCAGGCATCTATGTTTATGAATTCTCTTTAGGTATGGGTCCACGGATTTTCAAATGGAATCGTAAAAATGATGAAACCGATTATTGTATTAGATTATTACCTATCGGAGGATTTGTCCAAATGGCTGGCGAAGAAATAGATGATGACGAAAATGTTCCAAAAGATAAAAAGTTTTCGGCTAAAACATTTGGCCAGAAATTCATGACCGTTATAGCCGGTATTATGATGAATTTTATCTTAGCCATAGTTTTATTATTTGTATTTGGATTAGTGAATGGTTCTCCTCAAAATAAAGCCATTGTTGGAGTTGTTGATGAAAATTATCCAGCTTATAAAGCGGGAATTAAAGAAGGCGACACTATTTTAAAGGTGAACGGGCGAAGTGCCAATACTAATGATAAATTAACTTTACAATTACAAGTATTTAAAGGAGAAACTATTACTTTTGATGTCGAAAGAAATGGCGAAATAGAAGAAATTACAATCGAGCCCAAATTAGTTAAAGAAAATGGGGAAGATATTTATAAATATGGTTTTCAAATTACTGATGAAGTCGAAACCGGTGTTGTAGCAGCTTTGAAATACGCGTTTACAAAATTCTTTAGTTTGATTCATCAAATGATATTTATTATTTTCTATTTAATAACTGGACAGTTAGGCTTAGGATCATTATCAGGTCCAGTCGGTATTTTTAATGTCGTCGGTACAGCTGCTGACTCTGGCTTAATGGCCCTTTTATACTTGACAGCCTATATTAGCATTAATGTTGGTTTTATCAATTTCTTACCAATACCAGCTTTTGATGGTGGCCGTATATTATTCTTAATTATTGAAAAAATTAAAGGAAAGCCAGTTGATCCTAAGTTTGAAAATACGGTACATACGGTTGGGCTATTCTTATTAATGGCTTTGATGTTATTAATTACGTATAATGATATATTACGCTTGATAAAATAAGTTTGTAAAACGATTTCCCTTTTATTTGTGTACATGTTTAGTTTAAGAGGGAAATACAATATCCAAATGATAAGCAGCTTGATTTAGCCAAACAATATGTTTTAAGTATGGAAGAATTTGCGAGAGAAGTTTTAAAAGATAAACCAAAGTTTGCTGGTATTAAGGCCACTAAGAAAAATGGGCCTAATATTACTGATGTTAGATATAGTGGTAGATTTCAACCTGATAAAGAATGCTCAAAAGAAATACTAAGACCTAAAAAAGAAAATAGAAAAGCTCAAAAAGTAAAAAAATTATTTAAATAAAATAACAATTCATAACCATGATTTATTTGTGGCTTTTACTAGATTAGGAATCATAAAAAAACAATTAAATGTTATAAATATAAAAGGAGGTAAACATGCTTAAAGTAGATAATATAACAAAATACTATGGTGACTTTTGTGCGGTGGACCATCTTTCGTTTAATGTGGAGCCCGGAGAAATTTTTGGATTACTCGGTGTTAATGGAGCCGGAAAAACTACCACTTTTCGAATGATAATTGGTTTATTAGAGCCAACAAGTGGAAATATAACTTTAAATGATAAAAAAATCGATTATGATGTAACTGATGAAATAGGCTTTTTGACCGAAGAACGAAGTTTACTAACTAAAATGACGGTGAAAGAACAATGCCATTATTACGGTGTTTTAAAAGGTATGACTGAAAGTGACGTAGACAAACGTTTAGATGAATTACTTAAAAAATTTGGGATTGAAAGTTATAAAGATAAGAAAATTAAAGAACTTTCTAAAGGAAATCAACAAAAAATTCAGTTTATTACGGCTATTTTAAACCAGCCTAAATTATTAATTTGTGACGAGCCATTTTCAGGTCTTGATCCCTTTAATGTTGAATTATTTAAAAATGAAATTAAGGAAATGGCTCAAAAAGGTAGTATGATTATTTTTTCAACCCACCGAATGGAGCATGTCGAGTTATTTTGTAAAAAATTAGTCGTTTTAAAAGATGGAAAAGCTGTATTAAGTGGTAATTTAGCCGATATTAAAAAACAATATCGGAAGAAAAATATTTTAATTAGAGGAAATATTGATATAGATAAAATTAAAAGCCTTGAGGGTGTTTTAGAAGTAAATCCAAAAGGGTTAGAGTATGAAGTAAAAATTGCTGATGAAAATGTTGCAGACAAGGTCTTTAATGAAATTAGTCAGGCTAAAAATGTTACAAAATTTGTAGTAGAAGAGCCGTCACTAAACGAAATATTTATCGATAAGGTAGGTGAGACCTATGAAAACTAAACTTAAGTATTTAATTGGGGTTAGCTTAAACCGTAAGATTAAAACTAAATGGTTTGCCATTGCTAATATATTATTATTAATTTTAATCGTTGGTTTGATTAACATTGATAGCATAATTAAGTTATTTGGCGGTGATTTTGATAAAAAACAAGTTATTTATGTCGATGATAATATAGGAGCTTATGAAGTCTTAAAGACACAAAATGAAACATATTCAGCCTTGATAAAAACAAACGATGATGATGCTGATACCTTCGAAATTAAAAAAACTACACAAAAAGCTGAAGATTTACTGAAAGAAAAAGATAATAAAGATGCCTGGGTCTTAGTCCTAGATCGCGATGAACAAAATGTTTTGAAGGCAACAATAATTTCAGATGGTTATATTAATAGTACCGATTATGCAGCGGTGCAAACAATTATTAATAATACCAAAAGCACAATCGCTTTAGCAGAATCTAATATTAATCCGGATGATCTGGCAAAAATATCCTCACCAGTTTCGATTGAAAGACAAGTTTTAGATAAAGATAAAAAAAGTGAAGATGAGAGTATGCAAATGATTATGTCCACGGTATTTCCCATTTTCATTTTACCATTTTTTGCTTTAACAATCTTTTTAGTGCAAATGATTGGGGCTGAGGTTAATGACGAAAAAACCACTAGAGGTATGGAAATTATTATTTCTAATGTTTCCCCTAAAACCCATTTAACAGCTAAGGTTGTTGCAGCTAATTTATTTGTTTTAATTCAAGGTGGATTGTTGATATTATTTGCTGCCTTAGGCATTCTTGTACGGTTTATGCTCGGAGGCGACTCTGATATAGCTGTTGGTAATATGGATATTGGTAACATGTTAAGTGAATTATTGGCCAGTGATATTGGAGCTCAATTAGGATATATTATTCCTTTGGCATTAATTATGATGGTGTTGACTTTTATTGCTTATGCTATTTTGGCAGGAGTTTTAGCTTCGATGACAACTAATATTGAAGATTTCCAACAATTACAAACACCAATTATGATAATTTCTCTACTAGGTTATTATTTGGCAATTATGGCTGGGGTTTTTGATGGCTCATTATTTATTAAAGTGTTAGCTTTCGTGCCATTTATTTCAGCTATATTGTCGCCATGCTTATTGGTTTTAGGTCAGATGAGTATTGTAGAATTCATTATTGCAATTATCCTAGTAATTGTTGTAATATTCTTATTAGTTAAATATGGATTTAAAATTTATAAGGAAGGAATTTTAAACTATTCATCAAAAGGCCTTTGGAAAAAAATGTTTAAGGCTTTAAAAAGTAAGTAGTTTATACTTACTTTAATTGCACGGGTGGTGGAATTAGGTAGACACGCAGGCTTGAGGGGCTTGTGAGGAAACTCGTGTGGGTTCAAGTCCCATCCCGTGCACCATTTAGTATTTAAAAACCGTTGTAAAATCAACGGTTTTCTTGTGTTATAAAAATTAAAAAACTCCTAAAATACTCCTAAACAATAAATTTTTCTATTTTTTCGGCTACACTTCGTTTCTTTTTTTCATCTAAATGACCATAAATATTTACAGTTGTATCATACTTCTTATGCCCTAATTCTTGTTGTATATAATATAGTTCTTCGCCTTGGCTCATGAGTAGGGCAGTATGGGAATGTCTAAAGTCATGAAGTCTTATTCTTTTTAAATCTGCACGATCCATTGCGTGTTGTATCAAATGCCTTAAACTTTCTATATTATATAGTCTATTGTCATAATAATTAAAAAATAAATAATTTTCGTCAGACAATTTTATATTAAAAATTTGTTCTATTTCATTAATATAAGCTTGTATATAACTTAAAAGAGCGTCGCTAGTATAAAGTGTTCTATTTGATGAAGACGTTTTTGTAAAGCCTATTACTGTACCTTTACCAACTTCAAAATGAGCAGATTTATTTATTGATATAGATTTATTAGTAAAATCAATATCTTTTAATTGAAAAGCCTGTGTTTCACCAGCTCTTGTTCCCAAGAAGAACATTAACCTACAAAATAGGGCAGATGCCATTATACTGATTTGTTTAGTTTTATCATATTCTTTGTCTAACTCGATAACAAGCTTATCAAATTCTTCTGGAGTATAAAACTCCATCTTTTTTTCTTTGAATGAAAAATTATCAATTCCATAAAGAGGACTTGCTGATATATAGTCGTTTTTAACACACCACTTAAAGAAGGTTATAAGTATAGTAAATATATCATGTCTAGTTCTATCACTTATAGTATCTCTTTGCATTAAATATTTTTGGAAGTCAAGCCCATCTTTCTTTTTTATTTTCTCTAGTTTTACATTTTTAAAAAAAGGTTTGAAGTAGTTCTTATAAAATAGTCTTCTTTTTTTTATGGTATTTACAGCGGCTTTTTTCTCATGTTCATAATAATATAAAAATTTTTCGTAGGCTTGGTCAAAGGTGAGTTTATTTATTAAGTCTTTTTTTAGCTTATCATCCATAGTTATTTTTTTTAACAATTCTTTAGCCTCTTTTTCAGTTTTTATTCCAGTTCTAGTAGTTCTTATACGCTTACCCGTAATATTATCATATCCAAGGCTTAAATCAATAGCATATGTCTTGTTTTCTTTATTTTTATATATATTAGGGTAGTTTGTTTTCTCACACTTCTTTTTGTCCATAAATTTACCTCCAAAAAAACTACTGATTAGTAACCAGTAATTTCTTTTAATTCAACTTTAGCAACTTTGTCTGGGCTATCAATACAGCTAGCTTTAAATGCCCAACGTCCACCGTCTTT
>CALVJP010000003.1 GCA_944332215.1 uncultured Bacilli bacterium | reverse complement strand
TTTAATTAAAATAAACAACTGATTATCGTAGTTTAATAAATATTTATATACAATAATTTTTATAAAAACAATAAAAAAAAAAAAAAAAAAAAAAAAAACAAGGTAATTTTTTCCTTGAATAATTTTTTTCAAGCAAAAAAGAGCCAAGCTCTTTTTAATATTTAGATAAAGTATTTATAAAAGTAGACTCATCCCAAACAGTAAGTCCCAATTTCTGCGCTTTAGTTAATTTGGATCCCGCTTCTAAACCAGCTATTACCACATCAGTTTTTTTACTGACACTGCTAGTTACAATGCCGCCTAAGGCTTCAATTTTAGCTTTAGCCTCTTCACGCGTAAATTGTTCTAAAGTCCCGGTAAGGACAAAAGTTTTATCCGTAAAATCAGTTATACTCGTGGTTACTGTTTTTAAATATACCATGTTAACATGATGATTTTTTAAACGGCTAATAAGCTTTAGATTTTCGTCATTTTGAAAGTACTCCGTTACACTTTTAGCTATAATTGGCCCAATATCTTTAATGGCACTGACATCATCAAAAGAAGCCACAATTAAATTATCCAAGTTTAAAAAATTTTTAGCTAAAATATCAGCTGTTTTAGCCCCAACATGTCTTATAGATAGACCAAATAAAAGGCGCTCTAACGAATTATTTTTACTTTTTTCGATTTCCTCCAATAAATTATTAATACTCTTCTCGCCAAATCCTTCTAATTCCATAAGTTCTTCTTTATGTTCATTTAAAGTATAAAAATCATCATAATTACAAAGAAAACCTAGATTAAAAAAATCCTCAATAATTCGGTCACCAAAACCTTCTATATTCATGGCATTACGACTAGTAAAATGAATAAGCTTTTCTTGCTTTTTAGCAGGGCATTGGTCATTAGGACAATAATAAGCCGCCTCTTCATTGTTTTTAATTAGTTCATGATGACAAATAGGGCAATGAGTGGCCATTTTAAATGGCTGTTCGTGTCCTGTTCGGCGCTCCTTAATAACTTTGACAACCTCTGGAATAACATCTCCAGCCTTTTTAATCGCCACAATATCGCCTACTCTAATATCCTTACTAACCACATAATCTTCATTATGTAAAGTAGCTCTGGAAATAATCGAGCCCATTACTCTGACTGGTTCAAGATTAGCACTCGGAGTTACTTGTCCAGTACGTCCTACGGTAAAAATAATATCTGTTACTTTCGTTAAAACTTCCTCGGCTGGGAATTTATAAGCCGTCGCCCATTTAGGGCTACGGGCGGTGAAGCCTAATTTTTGTTGATCATTTAGATCGTTTACTTTAATAACAATACCGTCAATTTCATAAGGAAGCGTATGACGTTTGGCCGTCCAATCATCAATATATTTTAATAACTCCTCGATATTGTTAATTTTTTTGTTATTAGGATTAGTCACAAAACCAAGCTCTTTCATAAAGCGAAGGGCCTCAAAATGAGTATAAATATTATAATCTTCAGGATCTGGTAAATGATAGATAAAACAATCTAAATTACGCGTAGCTGCAATTTTAGAGTCTAGCTGTCTGACACTACCAGCTGCCGCATTACGGGGATTGGCAAAATTGTGTCCTGTAGCATTCAGCTTTTCAAAAGAAGCTTTACTCATATAAATTTCCCCACGGACTTCAATATCAAGCGGCTTATTTATCGTTAAAGGAATACTTTTAATTGTTTTAGCATTATGCGTAATATCCTCACCGATAATCCCATCACCACGGGTAGCTGCTCTTACTAATTTACCTTTTTCATATTTTAAAGATACCGAAAGGCCATCGATTTTTAATTCAGCAACATATTTCGGGGTAGCAACCACTTTTTTAATTCTTTCATCAAATTGGATAATTTCACTTTCATTAAAAACATTACTAAGTGATAGCATAGGTATTTCATGAGTCACTTTTTTAAATTCATCGATCACTTCACTACCAACTCTTTGAGTTGGAGAGTCTACTCTTTTTAAATGAGGATACTTTTCTTCAAGCTTTTGCAATTCCTGCATATATCTATCGTATTCTTGGTCACTTATAGTAGGATTATCTAAAGTATAATAATTATAATTAGCCTCATTAATTATTTTAATTATTTCATCCATTCTAGCTTCTATCATGTATTATCACCTGGTATTATTATAACCCAAATTGAATAAAACATCAATTATCACATAGAAGCAGAATTAGAATCAAAAGCAAAAAATCGGCATAGCCGATATTCTTATTTTTATTGCCATAAATTTTTAGGATATAAACCATCTTCAATATATTTATTAATGGCGTTTACAACAGATTCCTTATCTTCTTTATAAGTCACTCCTTGCCATTTAGCATTTGTCTCTTTAACATACATAACTGCCTTATTCGCGCTTATTTCTTTGGTAATAATATCATTAGTCATAAGATACTCACTATTAGGATTATTAAGATTTTTCTCTAAAAACTCGGGAAATCTATCAATCGTAGCTTGCACCATAGAAGATGTAAAACCAAAGATGTTCATTGAGGCCAGATCATTTTCACCAAGGATAAAAGCATCACGACCATCTAAGGGCCTGGCAATAATTTGTCCGTTTTCTTTAGCAACTTTACTTTCAATAATTTCTTTTAATAAACCATTTTCAGTTTTATTAATTCCTCTCTTAACCGCCCCATTTTCGGATAAAGTGTTTTCCACTTTATAGCCTACAGTAAGGTAATGATGAGGGTTTTTATTAGTCTTTAAAAAATCCATTAAAATTTTATAAGCTTCAAACCCATAAAAATCATCAGCATTGATAACAGCAAACGGTCCATTTAATAAATGACGGGCGGCATAAAGAGCATGGCCAGTCCCCCATGGCTTTGTGCGCTCTTTAGGACAAATATAAGGATCCGGTAAATCAGTTAAATCCTGAAAAGCATATTCCACTTTGACTTTAGATCCAAGTCGTGAGCCAATCGTCTCTTTAAAAATCTGCTCGTTTTCTTTTTTAATGACAAAAACCACTTTATTAAATCCCGTTTTAAGGGCATCATAAACAGAATAATCAATAATAAATTCCCCGTTAGGACCTACTGGCTCAATTTGTTTAAGCCCACCGAAACGGCTTCCCATTCCGGCTGCTAAAACTAATAATGTATATTCTGACATCTTGTTCCTCCTATCATTGATTTTTATTCAAGGCATTATAGGTAAAAAAGAAAACCGCTAGTCCAATGAGAAAGAAAGCAACCCACATAACCGGATTGTTATGATTGGCATCAAGCCACGCTTTAACGGGCTCCATCCATTTATTTAGGGTATCAATTATTGTTGATAGCATAATATCACACCTTTCTTATACTTTTATGACCTTTCATTATTTTGATTATACCATATTTATGACTAAAGGCAATAGTTAGAAGATTCCCTATTCCGACAATAATCCCTTCGCCATATTTATCATGGATGACTTTATCTCCCACATTATAAATGGCATTTTCATCAATCATATCTTCACGAGTAATTTTAGGCGTTTCCTCAGGAAGATCAGTATCCAAATACTGACGGTCAATTTCATTAATAAACCTGCTTGGAGGATTAACTGTTGAATTACCATATAACATACGCCGTTTGGCATTGACTAAAGTAAGCGTCCGTTTAGCCCTAGTTACCGCCACATAACAAAGTCGTCGTTCTTCTTCGATGTCATCGGCTGAATCTAAGGCGTTAATATGAGGAAAAAGTCCCTCTTCTAGGCCAATGATGAATACATGACCAAACTCTAAACCCTTGGCTGAATGAACAGTCATTAAAGTCACTACATCCGTATTGTTTTTATGCTCTTCAATATCGGCAACAAGGCTGATTTCTAAAAGAAATTCTTCCAGGGAAATAATCCCATTATTTTCTTCAAAGTTTTTCGTAATAGATTTAAATTCTTCTAAATTTTCCAGTCTAACCTCTGCTTCTAAAGTTTTTTCTTTAATGAGTTCTGCTCTAATACCTGTTTTATCGAGGATTAAATCCACCAATTCAGTTAGAGATAGATCAGCACTCGTTCTTTTGAGATCTTCAATAAGCATTTTAAAAGCTAATTCCTTACCACCATCAATAGCTTTATAAAGGCTGGTCCCTTGGGAAACCGCTTTTTCAGCCAAAGCTTCAATGGTTTTGGGTCCAATTTGTCTTTTTGGAACATTAATAACCCGCATGAGACTAACGTCATCATCTTCGTTATAAATAAGTTTTAAATAACTGATTAAATCTTTTATTTCTTTACGATTATAAAAGTAAAAACTACCAACGACTTTATAAGGAATATTTTCTCTTAAAAGGGCTTCTTCCATATTTCGTGATTGGGCATTGGTTCGATACAAAACCGCAATTTCGGATTTTAAAGTCCCGTTATCTATTAATTTTTTAATTTGGCTCATGACATAATAGGCTTCATCTTTTTCATCATAAGCTTGATGATACTTAATTTTTAGGCCCTCTTCATTTTTGGTCCACAGTTTTTTTTCTTTTCTTTGAGAATTGTTTTTAATAATAGCGTTGGCCACATTTAAAATATTGGCGGTGGAACGATAATTTTCTTCCAGTTTTATCATGGTCGCATTTGGGTAATCTTTTTCAAAATTCAGTATATTGCGGTAATTAGCGCCACGAAAGCCATAAATGGACTGGTCAATATCACCGACGACACAAAGGTTTTTATATTTAGCACTTAACATTTTAATTAAAGTATACTGTGCCTCATTAGTATCTTGATATTCATCAACTAAGATATACTGAAAACGTTCTTGATAACTTTGTAATATTTCTGGATGCTTTTTAAATAATTGAATAGGGAGGCAAAGTAAGTCATCAAAGTCGAGAGAATTATTGTTTTTAATTTTAGTTTCGTATTTTTGAAAAATCTCTAAGATAATTTGTTCATAATCAGAATTAGCAAATCTAGTATAGGCTTTGGAATCAATCAGTTCATTTTTGGCACTGCTAATTTTATTTTTAATCATCCGAGGATTATAGACTTGTGGATCGAGATTCATTTCTTTGAGGATTTTTTTAATAATTGTTAAAGTGTCATCACTATCGAGGATGGTGAAATTTTTAGCAAAATCAAGAATTTCATAGTTTTCTCTAATAATTAAAAGTCCTAAAGAATGAAAAGTGGAAATTTGAATTTTATAGGCTAAAGGACCTAACAATTTGAAAACTCTTTCTTTCATTTCTTTAGCCGCTTTATTTGTAAAAGTGATCGCTAAAATATTATGAGGATCTATATTTTTAGCACTGACTAAATGAGCAACTTTAGTGGTTAGTACTTTGGTTTTGCCACTACCAGCACCAGCTAAAACTAAAATCGGGCCGTCTACTATATCTACGGCTTTTTGTTGCATTTCGTTTAAATTATTATCAAGCATCCTATCACCATTATTATCATATCATATTTATTGATTTTAAAAAACCTTATATTGAATTTTCTTGTTTTAATGAGACGAGCACCACTTCTTTATAAAGGAATATAATACTATGAATGAGAAAGGAGAAGATATGAAAAAGTTTATAATTGGTTTAATTATATTGGGACTTATTGTTGCTGGTTATTTTATTTTTAAAGATAATGACAAGAAAGAAAGCGAACTTCAAAAAATTAAAGTTGGCGAAGTTACACATTCAATATTTTATGCTCCGCAATATGCGGCTGATGCCTTAGGGTATTTTGAAGATGAAGGTTTAGATGTGGACTTCATTTTAACCTCAGGTGAGACTAAAAAAAAGTGATAGTTTTTTATATAAAGTTAAAAGCTAGATACCATTTATAAAAGAACAACTTTTCAATTTCAAATCTAAATATTTTAAACTTTTAGAAAATCGGAAATTAATAAAATGCATTTTTATAAAAGGAAATTAGGAATCGAAATTGTATGATATTGTTAGAAAGGAGGACTAAAATGACGGAACATGTTTTAACTAGTATGAACGAAGTAATTAGTTATAATTATTCACAAAGTCACAAAGCTGTAGATATTGTAGGGGCAGGACATCAAGTTAGTGATGTCATAGCTTATAATGACGGGGTGGTTGAAATTGTCGTCAAAGATGTGAAATATACAAATCATCAAACATCTGGCACTGCGACATATGGCAATTTTGTCAAGATCAAACACGATAATGGTCTGAAAACTTTATACGCTCATTTAAAATATGGAAGTGTAAATGTCATCAAAGGACAACGAATTTATAAGGGGCAAAAAATTGGCACAATGGGAGCCACGGGTAATGCTTACGGAGTCCATTTGCATTTTGAAGTCAGAGATAATATGGAAAGGCGGTTAAACCCTAATGGTTACTTATATACTCAAAAAAATGAGGAAGTAGAAGTTATTCCCGACAATAATTCTAGTGCTAAAGAAAAGATTTCCACCGAAGTTATAGCTGAAGAAACAACGGTTTCAGACAACCTAAATATAGAGGAGCCAAACAGCGAGGAAGTAGAAACAGATGATTTAAATGACAAAGTTGAATCGGACATACAAAAGCCTGATAGTAATATCGCGTTAAATGAAAGTACCCCAAATATTACGTCAAATAAAAATGATGCTGAAGTTATATCAACTACTTATTTAAAAAGTCATGATTATTATGGTGGATCTATTGTTGATGGCCTAAAAAGCATTCAAATAGATAGTTCATTTGACAATAGAGCTCAAATTGCTTTAAAAAATGGAATTACTAATTATCGAGGGACATATAATCAAAATGTTTATTTGCTTAAATTACTTAAACAAGGAATGTTAAAAGCTTAATAAAAATTAAATTATTAAAACATGAACAAAAATAAAGGCTGTTTGGTAAGCCTTTTTTCTTTAAATATATGGAATTATAGAAAATTCGGGCATTTAATAGCTAACATTATACTTATTAAAAGTTTAGACAAATTTAAAATACTAAAAGAGAGAATTTCTTCTCTCATCAGTCAATTATCGTAGGCCATGTTTTCATTCATCAATACTATTTGACATTAAACCAAAGTTTTTTAAATTACGCATGTCATAATTGCTATTTTAGTTTGCTTTAACTTATATTAATTGGTATGCTTTTTTATTAACTTGGATTATCATATGAATATGTTTTACCAATCAAAACCATAGCATCACTATTAGCTGCAAATCCAGAATCGTTGATTGAAGTAGCTAAGACTTGTACACTTATATGGTATGGGCCTGTTAGATCAGATATGTCTACCTCTTGACTATGATAATTTGTATCGATCACATTAAACACTTGATATGAATTAGAATTGTGAACCCACCCAAAGCTTTGACGAACACCAATTAACCACACAGCTCCACTTGTATTATTAACATACATTTGAAACCCACTATGTAAACCTTTATAATCAGTAAGATCATAAGTGTTTATGGTTGTGGCTTGACCACGCGAAGCTCCGGTTGCTTGATATATAAATTGTAAATATTTATTAGAATGGAAAGTTATAGTTTGTATTCCACCATCATAATAATAGTTAAAACCACCTGAATTGTCAACATCCCCTACATACCAAACACGATAATCATCTTTCTGCCAGTTTGGATAAACTACGGCTGAGGTACATTTCTTATTTGATATAGAAAATGAAGTAGTATCACTATCTAATAAATATTCACTTGTATCATCACATACAATTGTAGCTCCTTGATATGTAAATGTTGAATTTGGTTGCGGGGTGAAATTAACAGTCGATCCATACGTTGCTAAATTATTATCAAGTGTGATTGTTCCTCCTTTTATGTTTCCTAAAGAAATATTATACTCTAAATTAACTGTATAACTACTACTTACGGTATTTGCTCCGTCACTTACTTTGGCTATTATATTTCCATCATTTGTAAAAGTAATTGTTGGATTACTTGTCACGGTTACATAACTTCCTCCATCTTTACTATATGTACAAGTATACGTACTTCCACAGCCACTTGGGTAAGTTATCGTTACTTCTTTCGGATTTGTGCCTGTTTCTTTAAATGTTGGTAAAGTGATAACATTGGTTGTAACACTAGTCGTAGCTGAGGTTGTTTGTTTACTAACAGCACTGGTTACTCTAACTCTGATACTGTAACTTGTATTATGGGTAAGGCCTGTAAAGGTATAAGTTTTATTTGTTCCATTACTTATCCAAGTTGTTCCCCCATCTTTACTAAACTCATATTTGCTTATTCCACTTTCAGCACTGGCTGTAGCAACTACCGTTATAGAGTTGGTTGTTTTACTTGTCGCCACACTTAAAGTTGGTACTTTATTATCAAACTTAAAGGCACTGCTCACTTTCTGGGCCGATAAGTTTTCTGATACATCACTTATCCCTGACTTGATCCATAAATAATAGGTCCCCGTTAAACTTGATGATGCACTGGCGGGAATGGTTACCGTGGTACTGGTACTTCCGGCTGTATTACTGCTGGTTACATAACTCGTATAACTTGGGGCTGTTGTATTACTACTACTCCATGCATAGTAAACATTCTGACTAGCTTTTAAACCACTTCCATTATCAGCTAAGGTGACTGTGATAGCTTTACCTCCACTTACATAAGTACTTTGACTACTTGGACTTAAGCTTACTGTTGGTACCGTCTTATCAACCGCATTAGCATAGTATGTTGTATTTGCCGTTAAACTAACTGCTGTCCCTGCAGCCGTTCCCGTGGTTGCTCCATTAGTTGTACTCCATCCGACACTTGTATATCCCGCACTTGCCGTGATGGTCGGTAAGGTTACACTACAACTAGTCGCACTATTTTGGATGGTACATGTCCCACTTGTACTTCCTATCGCACTTACATTACTTCCTTTACTATAAGTTACTGTTACCTTCTTACTTGTGATAGCATAGTAACTCTTATTCCCGCTTAAACTTATACTTCCTCCTACAGCAACAGCTGCAGTGGTAGCACTTGAACTTTCTCCCCATCCAGTTATCGTAAACCCACTTCTGGTTATAGCTGGAGCAGTTATACTGCAACTAGAATTTCCATTATATCTATAACAACTTAATGATGTACTTCCAACCGAGGTGGCTCCA
>CALVJP010000002.1 GCA_944332215.1 uncultured Bacilli bacterium | reverse complement strand
TAACAGCTACCTTTAATACAAACTTAGTAAGTCCTGGAGATAGTATTACTTATGAAATAACTGTAAGTAATGAGGGAACATTAAATGCTAAGTTAGATAAGATAACTTTAAGTGATACAAATAATCCAGCTATAAAGTTTGAAACCTCAGGTTTAACTGAGGGTGATATTTTAAATGCTGGAAGTAATACGACTTTAAATGTTAAAGTCAGTTATGATATTAATGTAAGTAGTGATCCTGTAAATAAAGTAGGTGAATTAACTGTCACTTTAGATTATAGTCAAGCAAGTAGTAGTACCCCAAGTGGAGGGAATACAGCTTTAGCTAAAATAAGCGAATTAGTAGAAAGTAATCCCGAAGAAATATATACAGATGATAAAGGAAATATCCGATATTATGGAGCTGATCCAAATAACTATGTAACATTCAATAACGAGTTATGGAGAATAATAGGAATAGTTGATGGTAAGGTAAAAATAGCCAGAAATGAATTATTAACACCCGTAGAAACCGATAAGGGAGTAACCATAGGCACGAGTGAAGGATTTTATTGGAACACAGTATGGCAATTTGGGAATTATAATAACTGGGAAGGAAGTACCTTACAAACATATTTAAATGGAACATACTATAACAGTATAGACCAAGCCTCACAAGCTATGATAGAAGAAAGTACATTTTATCTAGGTGGGCCGACGGATAGTAACTATAAGACATTAACAGTAAGTGGATATTATGATGTTGAACGAAGTGAAAGTGTATCTAGTAGAAATCCAACAAGTACAGTTCAAAAAATAGGTTTAATGTATCCAAGTGATTATGGATATGCGACAGGAGGAGGAAGTACAACCAGTAAAGAAGTCTGTTTAACAACAGCACTATTATATAGGTGGGATGTCTCAAGTGTTAGTGATTGTAAGAATAATGATTATTTGTATAATAGTAGTAAAACTCAATGGACACAGGCCCCCGGTGCCAGTAGTGGCAACTATGCGGTCTTGGTGGGCAGTGCGGGCTATGTCATCTACAGCCTTAAAGTCAACGTCGGTGCGCTTGGCGTGCGCCCAGTCCTTTATCTAACATCAGAAACGCAAATTATAGACGGAGTGGGGACTTCATCTGATCCATTTATCTTGGAGCTAAGTTAAAATAATTTGAAAAACCAAGCCATTTAAAATATTAGTTATCAACTTTTATATAAAACAGTTGATAACTTTTTATGTATTATAATGTAAAAAAAATGACAAAAAAATTCTAAAAAAACCTTGATTTTCATAGAATATTCATGTATACTGTTGAATGTGTGGCGTGCGATGATGTGTGAGGTTGCCGAGACGCTAGGCTAAGTTGTGAACAATTATAATAGCATACTCGGGTTTTTACACGGAGCAGTCTATACTGAAGATATAGGCGAAAGGAGGATACAATATGTCTAAGACGAAAGTTCGTATCAGACTCAAATCATTTGAACACAAAAATTTAGATAAAGCTTGTGCTAAAATCATTGAGACTGTTAAAAGAACAGGTGGAGAAGTAAGTGGACCAATTCCATTACCAACCGAAGTTGAAAAAATTACCATCTTAAGAGCTGTTCATAAATACAAAGATTCACGTGAACAATTCGAAAAGAGAACACACAAAAGACTTATTGATATCAATAACCCAAGTAAGGAGACTATCGATGCTTTATCGCATTTAGATATTCCTAGTGGCGTTGATATTCAAATCAAATTATAGGAGGAATGAAAAATGAAAGGAATCTTAGGTCGTAAAATTGGAATGACAGAAGTATTTGACCAAGATGGCAAATTAACTCCCGTTACAGTTGTTGAAGTAACTCCCAACGTAGTTACTCAAATTAAAACAAAAGCTAACGATGGTTATGACGCTATTCAACTTGGTTTTGATACTAAAAAAGAAAAGTTAGCGACAAAAGCTTCTATTGGACACACCAATAAAGCAAACACTACACCTAAGCGCTTCTTTAAAGAAATCAGAGGAGTTAACGTTGAAGATTACACTCTAGGCCAAGAAATTACAGCTGATATCTTTACTAGAGGCGAGGTAATCGACGTAACAGGAACAACCAAAGGTAAGGGGTTCCAAGGTGTTATTAAAAGACACGGTCAACATAGAGGCCCTATGGGACATGGCTCACATTATCACAGAAGACCAGGCTCAATGGGAACAATGAGACCAATGCGTGTATTCAAAGGTAAAAAATTACCAGGTCATATGGGAATGCAAACCGTAACCATTCAAAACTTAGAAGTAGTTATGGTTGACACTGAAAACAACGTAATCTTAGTTAAAGGTAATATTCCAGGTCCTAAAAAAGGCTTGGTAATCATTAAAAGTGCTGTTAAAAACCCTAATAAAATTAACGAAAGACCAGCTCTAGTTTCCTGGGTAACAGAAGAAAATAAACAAACTCAAAATGCCGAAGAAACAACCGAAGCTACAGAAACACCTTTAGAAAACACGGAAGTCTCTGCTCAAACTACTGAGGAAGAAAAGTAGGAGGATAGAACATGAAAAAAAATTCTGTATTAAATATTAAGGGTGAAAAAGTAAAAGATATCACTTTAAATGAAAATGTTTGGGGTATCACACCAAACGATGCTGTTTTATATGATGCTATTACCTTAGCAAGAAATGCTATGAGACAAGGTACTCATAGTACCAAAACCCGTAGTGAAGTACGTGGTGGCGGTAGAAAACCTTGGAGACAAAAAGGCACCGGTCATGCTAGACAAGGCTCAACTAGGGCTCCACAATGGCCAGGTGGAGGGATCGTTTTCGGTCCAAAACCAAGGACTTATAATAAAAAAATGAACAAAAAAGAAAGAGTTTTAGCTCTTAAATCTGCATTATCTTATAAATATCAAGATAAAGAAATTATCGTTTTAGACAATTTGAATATCGAAACCAATAAAACCAAAGATATGCTTACTATATTAGAAGCAATCAAAGCAAGTAAAAACATTTTAATCGTAGTAAAAGAACTTACAGATAACGTAATTTTAAGCACCCGTAATATTCCAAACGTTGTTTTATTACAAGCTGATGAAATCAACACTTTAGATATTATTGCAGCTGATTGCTTAGTAATTACCGAAGATGCGGTTAAAGTTATAGAGGAGGTGCTTGCATAATGGATTATAGAGACGTTATAAAAGCTCCAATCATTACTGAAAAGACTTCCGATTTAGCAAACAATAACACCATCGTTTTTAGCGTAGACATAAAAGCCAATAAAACACAAATCAAACAAGCTGTAGAACACATTTGGAATGTCAAAGTTGAAAGCGTAAATACCATTAATGTCAAACCAAAGAAAAAAAGAGTTGGACGTTATGCTGGTAAAACCAACAAAGTAAAAAAAGCAATTGTTAAATTACAAGAAGGAAGTTCAATCGAGCTTAACTAGACTTAAGGGAGGATATATATGGCGATCAAATCATATAAACCAATGACTAATGGTAGACGTGGAATGACCACTTTGGCCAACGAAGAAATTACTAAAACCACTCCTGAAAAATCATTAGTCAAGACAATTAAAAAATCAGGTGGTCGTAATAACCAAGGTAAAATCACGGTTAGACATCATGGTGGCGGCGCGAAAAGAAAATATCGTATCATTGATTTCAAACGAAACAAAGATGGCGTTATTGGCAAAGTAGCCTCTATCGAATACGACCCAAACAGAAGTGCTAACATTGCTTTAATTAATTATGCCGATGGAGAAAAAAGATATATCTTAGCTCCTAAAGGCTTAAAAGTAGGAATGAAAATTGAAAGTGGTGAAAACGCTGATATTAAAGTTGGTAACACTTTACCACTTGGAAACATTCCTGAAGGAACATTAGTTCACAACATTGAAATGAAACCTGGTAAAGGCGGCCAAATGGCTAGAAGTGCCGGTGCCAGCGTACAAATCTTAGGACGTGAAGGTGATTATACCTTATTACGTTTAACTAGTGGCGAAGTTAGAAAAGTTTTAAGCATTTGCCGCGCCACTATTGGTGAAGTCGGAAATGCCGACTATGAATTAGTAAATATCGGAAAAGCTGGAAGAAAAAGACACATGGGTATTAGACCAACTGTCCGTGGTTCAGTTATGAATCCGAATGACCATCCACATGGTGGTGGTGAAGGTCGCGCACCTATCGGACGCAAAGGCCCAATGACTCCATGGGGTAAACCAGCACTTGGATATAAGACACGCGACATGAAGAAAGCTTCAAACAAATTAATTGTTCGTCGTCGTAAAAAATAAGAAAGGATGATTTTAAATGGCTAGAAGTATAAAAAAAGGACCATATGTTGCTGAAAACTTAATCAAAAAAGTCAAAGCAGTCAATGAATCTGGAAAAAAAGAAGTAATTAAAACCTGGTCTCGCCGTTCTACAATTCTTCCTGAATTTATCGGACACACCTTTGGCGTTCACAACGGAAAAACCCATATTCCGGTTTATGTAACTGAAGATATGGTTGGCCATAAATTAGGTGAATTCGCATTAACACGTACATTTGGTGGACATGGCGACGACAAGAAAAAAGGTAAAAAATAACCGGAAAGGATGATATTATGGAAGCTAAAGCAATTGCCAAGGGCGTAAGAATTGCCCCAAGAAAAGCTCGTTTAGTTATCGATTTAATTCGTGGCAAAGACGTCGCTGAAGCCGACAAAATTTTAGCAAACCTTAATAAAGAAGCTTCAAGATTAATTCGTAAAGTCTTAATCTCAGCTGTTGCTAATGCCGAAAACAATTTAGAATTAGATAAAGATAATCTTTACGTCAAAGAAGCTTATATAAATGAAGGTAGAACATTAAAAAGAGGTAGAGCTGGTGCCAAAGGTAGACCAGACCCTATTCTTAAAAGAAGTAGCCACATTACAGTAGTGGTAAGTGAGAAAAATTAAGCAAAGGAGGATAATACTATGGGCCAAAAAGTTAGTCCAGTCGGACTTAGAATCGGAATCAACAAAGATTGGGAATCAAAATGGTATGCTGAAGGTAAAGACTTTGCCAAATACTTAAATAATGATTACCAAATCAGTAAATATTTAGAAAAAAAATTAAAAGATGCAGCAGTTTCAAATATTCTTATTGAAAGAAGCGCTGGCAAGACTGAAATTATCATTAATACGGCTAAGCCTGGTGTTGTAATTGGTCATGGTGGCGATGAAATTGAAAAAATAAGAAAAGCCTTATCCAAAGTTGTTAATGAAGATATTCATATTTCAATCAAGGAAATCAAAAACCCTAATATGGTAGCGGCCTTAGTCGCTGAAAATATTGCTCATCAAATCGAAAATCGTGTATCATTTAGAGTTGCGCAAAAGAAAGCAATTAGAAATGTAATGAAATCAGGAGCAAAAGGAATTAAAACTTTAGTATCAGGCCGTTTAAATGGGGCCGAAATTGCCAGAAGTGAAGGTTATACTGAAGGAACAATTCCATTACATACTTTAAGAGCTGATGTCGATTATGCGCACAAAGAAGCCAATACAACTTATGGTAAAATCGGCGTAAAAGTATGGATTTACAAAGGAGAAATCCTTCCTGAGAAGAAAAACAAGGGAGGTGACGAAGGTGGCAGTCATTCCAAAAAGAACTAAATATCGTCGTCCCCATCGTCTAAGATATGATGGAAAGGCCAAAGGAAATACCGAAGTACACTTTGGTGAATATGGCTTACAAGCTTTAGAAGGGGCGTGGATTACGCAACGCCAAATCGAAGCTGCTCGTGTAGCCATGACCCGTTATATGAAACGTGGCGGAAAAGTATGGATTAATATTTTCCCACATTTATCATTAACTAAAAAGCCTTTAGAAACCCGTCAAGGTAAAGGTAAAGGTGCTCCAGAAGAATGGGTAGCGGTCGTTAAAGAAGGCAAAGTTATGTTTGAAATAGCCGGCGTAAGTGAAGAAGTAGCAAGAGAAGCGCTAAGACTTGCAATGCATAAGCTACCAATTAAGTGTAAGTTTGTAAAAAAAGAAAGTGGTGAGGCCAGTGAAAAGTAAAGAACTTAGAGAACTAAGCGACGAAGAATTAAAAACCAAAATCGCTGAGTGCAAAGAAGAATTATTTAATTTACGTTTCAGCCAAGCTACTGGTAGTCTTGAAAAACCAGCTAGAATCAATGAACTTAGAAAGGCTGTTGCACGTATGAAAACAATTTTACGTGAACGTGAGTTACAAGACTAGGAGGTTATTATGGAAAGAAAACATGAATTAATCGGTAAAGTAGTAAGCGCATCAAACAACAAAACTATTACAGTTTTAGTGGAAACTTACACCAAAGCAAAATTATATGGCAAAAGAGCCAAATATTCAAAAAAATACGCCGCTCATGATGAGAAAAACGAAGCTGCCGTTGGCGACACTGTCAAAATCGCTGAGACTAGACCATTATCTAAAACTAAGCATTATCGCCTAGTTGAAGTCATCGAAAAAGCAGTTATTTTATAACTCATAACGAAGGAGGATTAATTATGATAGCACAAGAAACCCGTTTAAAAGTAGCTGACAATTCTGGTGCTCGCGAATTATTAGTCATTGGAGTACTAGGCGGCAGCAAAGTTAAAACTGGGAATATTGGAGATATCGTTGTCGGAACTGTAAAAAAGGCAACACCAAACGGTACAGTAGGCAAAGGTAAAGTTGTTAAAGCTGTAATCGTTAGAACAAAACAAGGTCTAAGAAGAAAAGACGGGTCTTATATTAAATTTGATGACAATGCCTGCATTATTATCAAGGATGATAAATCACCTGTTGGAACTCGTGTATTCGGACCAATTGCACGTGAATTACGTGAAAAAGATTTTATGAAAATAGTATCGCTTGCTAAAGAAGTACTATAATCGTTTGGAGGAATAATATGAAATTAAAACAAGGAGATAAAGTAGTTGTCATTGCTGGTAAAGACAAAGGCAAAGAAGGCAAAATAATTAAAACCCTTAAAGCCGATGATAAAGTCATCGTTGAAGGTGTTAATATCGCCCATAAGCATGTTAAACCAAACGGTGGACAAAATGGAGAAATTATCGAAATCGAAAGACCTATTCACGTGTCTAACGTCATGATAGTTGACCCAAAAACCAAAAAAGGCACAAGAATCGGACACACTACAAATAAAGAAGGTAAGAAAATTAGAGTGTCAAGAAGCTCAAATGAGAAACTTGACTAAACCTGAAAGGAGGGTATTAAATGAACCGCCTACAAGAAAAATATAGTAAAGAAATCGTACCAAATTTAAGAGAAAAATATAATTACGCGAGTGTAATGCAATTACCTAAATTAGATAAGATTGTTGTCAACATGGGGGTGGGTGATGCTACTGGTAATTCAAAATTATTAGATGCGGCAGTTGCCGATTTAAAAGCTATTACTGGTCAACAACCAATCGTCACTAAAGCCAAAAAAGCTATTGCTGGTTTCAAAGTCCGTGCCGGACAGCCAATCGGATGCAAAGTAACTTTAAGAGGCGAAAGCATGTACAACTTCTTAGACAAATTAATCAGTATTACATTACCACGTGTTAGAGACTTTAGAGGGATTAGTCCAAAATCATTTGACGGTCGAGGCAACTATACTTTAGGTCTTAACGAACAATTAATTTTCTCAGAAATCGAGTATGATAATGTTGTAAAAGTACGTGGTATGGATATTGTATTCGTTACAACAGCTAAAACTAATGAAGAAGCATTAGACTTACTAAAAGGTTTCGGTATGCCATTTAAAAAATAACAAATTAGGAGGAAATTATGGCTAGAAAAAGTATGATTGTAAAAGCTAATAAAACGCCAAAGTACAAAGTACGTGCTTACACACGTTGCCAAATTTGTGGCAGACCACATTCAGTACTTAAAAAATATGGCATTTGCCGTATCTGTTTTAGAAATTTAGCTTACAAGGGACAAATACCAGGAGTTACTAAATCAAGTTGGTAATCACTTGGCAATATGAAGGGAGGATATAGATGGTATCAGATCCAATCGCGGATATGCTTACGAGAATTCGTAATGCTAACCAAATGCGATACACTGAAGTTGAAGTGCCCGCTTCAAATATCAAAGAAGAAATCGCAAGAATTTTAAAAGAAGAAGGCTATATCGCTAACTACAAAATAGTAGAAGATAAAGTCCAAAATAAAATAATTTTAACTCTAAAATATGGAGATAAAAAAGAACGCGTTATTACTGGACTTAAGAGAATCTCAAAACCAGGTTTACGTGTTTATGCAAAAGCTGGGGAAATGCCACAAGTTTTAAACGGCCTTGGCATCGCTATCGTCTCTACATCACAAGGTGTAATGACTGGTAAAGATGCAAAAGCAAAATCACTAGGTGGCGAAGTCCTAGCATACGTTTGGTAGAAAGTGAGGAAAGGAAAATGAGTCGAATCGGAAACAGAGTACTTTCATTACCTGAAAATGTTACTTTAACTACTGATGGCACCATCGTGACAGTTAAAGGTCCCAAGGGAGAACTTTCTACGGAAATTAACAAAAATATTACCGTTAAAGTAGAAGGAAATGAAGTAATCGTTGAAAGAAAAAGCGACGAATACAAAAACTTCCACGGAACAGCTAATGCCAATATTCAAAATATGATTATTGGTGTAACCGAAGGTTTTGAAAAGAAATTAGAATCAGTTGGTGTTGGATACCGTTTTGCTATCAAAGGCAAAGAACTAGTTGTCACCGCAGGTTATTCACATCCTGTAAATATTGAAATACCAGAAGGTATTACCTTAGAAAGCCCAAGCAACACAGAATTAACCATTAAAGGTATTGACAAACAATTAGTTGGTGAATTCGCCGCTAACGTTAGAAAAATTAGAAAACCAGAACCATATAAAGGAAAAGGTATTCGTTATAATGATGAACACATTATCCGTAAAGTTGGTAAAAAAGCTGCTTAATTAAAAAAGTAAAGGAGAAGATATTATGATAAAAAAAGAAAATCGTAATAAAGTACGTCTTGCTAGACACGACAGAGTCAGAGCTAAAGTATCTGGAACTCCTAAAACCCCTAGATTAAACGTGTTTAGATCTAATAGCAATATCTTCGCTCAAATCATTGATGATAGTGAGGGTAAAACTTTAGTAAGTGCTTCTTCAATTGACAAAGAATTGAAACTAGCTAATGGTGGAAATGTAGAAGCAGCTACCAAAGTCGGGGAATTAATTGCTAAAAGAGCAAAAGAAGCAAAAATTACAAATGTAGTATTCGATAGAGGCGGATACTTGTATCATGGCCGTGTTAAAGCATTAGCAGATGCTGCTCGCGCCAATGGATTAGAATTCTAAAGGAGGGAAAGAAGTGGAAACTAGAAGAAGAGAACCCCGTCCAAAATTATATGATGAAGAAGTTATTAATATTGGACGTGTTACCAAAGTAACCAAAGGTGGTCGTCAATTACGTTTCGCTGCTACTGTCGTTGTTGGTGACAGAAAAGGCAAAGTTGGAATCGGCTCTGGAAAAGCAGCTGAAGTCCCAGATGCTATTAAAAAAGCCGTGGCTGCTGCCACCAAAAACATCACTAAAGTAGCCTTAGTTGATGAACATACTATCCCACATGAAGCTATTGGTACTAGAGGGGCAAGTAAAGTAATGCTTAAACCAGCCTCAAAAGGTACAGGAGTTAAAGCTGGCGGCCCTGTCAGAGCAGTCTTAGAGCTCGCCGGCGTTAAAGATATTTTATCAAAATCATTAGGATCAAATACCAAAGTTAATATGGCATATGCGACTTTAGATGCTTTAAAACAACAAAAAACAGCTAGTCAAGTAGCTAAACTACGTGGCAAACAAGTGGAGGAGATTTTATAATGAAATTACATACTGTAAAACCCAATCCTGAAGCAACCAAAGCTCGTAAAAGAGTTGGTCGTGGCCCTGGAAGCGGCACTGGTAAAACAGCTGGCCGTGGGGAAAATGGACAAAACTCAAGAAGCGGTGGCGGTGTTAGAATTGGTTTTGAAGGTGGGCAAACCCCATTATTCAGAAGGCTTCCAAAAAGAGGTTTCACCAATGCCCGTTTTAAAAAAGTATATGCTGTTATTAACTTAGATGATCTAAATAAATTTGAAGATGGAGCTGAAGTATCTCCAGAAATCTTAAAAGATATGGGATTAGTAAAAAACACATTAGATGGAATTAAAGTGTTAGGAAATGGCAAGTTAGAAAAAAAATTAACTGTTAAAGCTAATAAATTTTCTCAAACTGCCAAAGAAGCAATAGAAAAAACAGGTGGAAAAGCAGAGGTGATCTAATTGTTTAAAGTCATTAAACAAATTTTTAGCCCAGCTAATAAAGACTTAAGAAAAAAAATATGGTTTACCTTAGCTTGTCTATTCATATTTAAACTAGGTACAGCCGTTGTTGTACCCGGTGTCGATAACGAAAATTTAGATGTTGGATTTTTAAAACTACTAGATATGATGGGTGGCGGCGCCATGCAAAACTTTTCAATTTTTGCTTTAGGGGTGATGCCATACATTACGGCCTCAATTGTTATGCAATTATTACAAATGGATATTATTCCTTATTTCACAGAACTTGCCAAACAAGGCCAGACCGGACGCAATAAGATTAATCAGATTACCAGAATTTTAGGAATAATTTTAGCCTTTATTCAAGGTTACATGTTCTCGTTTGCTTTTATGCCAAACGGAGAAGTTATGGATTATTTAGAAGTATCTTTGGTTTTAACTGCCGGGACATCATTACTCCTTTGGATTGGTGATCAAATTACCATGAAAGGTTTAGGTAATGGTATTTCTATGATTATTATGGCTGGTATTTTAGCTAGCACCCCATATATGTTTACTGAGGCTTGGGGTAGTTTAGTAGATACAGCAACAACTCAAAGTACATTTTTAGGCGTTGTTTCCTTTGCTGTCTTTGTGCTTGTTTATGTTGCCGTCATCTTAGGCGTTTTATACGTTCAATTAGCTGAAAGAAGAATACCTGTTCAATATGCCAATAAAACAACTAGTAGTTATGGTGGTAATCAAACTTACATGCCATTTAAATTAAATTCAGCAGGTGTTATTCCAGTAATCTTCGCTTCAGCTCTAATTTCAGTGCCGGCTTTAATCGCCCAATTTGCGAAAAATGATAGCTGGATGGCCTTTGTCAATAAATGGCTTAGCCTATCTTCAGTTACCGGCTTTATCTTATTCATTCTATTTATTGTCGCTTTCTCATATTTCTATACGTTTATAACCATTAAACCAAAAGAATTATCAGAAAACTTGCAAAAAAATGGAGGATATATACCTGGAGTTAGACCAGGCGTAGAAACTGAAAAATATGTTAGTAAAGTCCTTATCCGCATTACCGTTGTCGGCTCAATATTCTTAGCCGTTATTGCGGGACTTCCATATATTTTTGGAGCCATTTCAACTTTACCAACAACCGTTTCGATTGGAGGTACTGGACTTATCATCGTTGTCGGCGTTATCTTAGAAGCCTATAAACAATTAGAGAGTAACTTAATTAGCCGTAGTTACAAATCTCGTAGAAAGGCTCGCTAATGAACATAACATTCATAGCTCCGCCGGCCGCCGGTAAGGGGACACAATCAGCTAAAGTAAGTAAGAAATATGGTATTCCTCATATTTCCACTGGGGATTTACTACGCAATATTCAAGATGAAAACTTAAAACAAAGTTTAAATCAAGGCAATTTTGCCAGTGATGAATTAGTCACAAATTTACTTGAAGTTAGATTGCAACAAAAAGATTGTGATAAAGGCTATGTCCTAGACGGCTATCCTCGAAATCTTGGGCAAGCTAAAATTTATGAAAAGTTGTTAAAAAAGTTAAATAAACCAATGGGCATTGTAATTATCTTAGATTTAGATAAAGAAATTGCTAAGCAGCGCATCGTTGGCCGCGAAATATGCCCAAATTGTGGAGCTGTTTTTAACGAATTATTAGATCCCAAAGCTAAAGTCAAAGGCATCTGTGATAATTGTCAGCACCAACTGATTAAAAGAAATGATGATAATGAGCAGACCTTTGAGAAAAGGTATCAAATCTATGAAAACCAAACTGCCCCACTAATTAAATATTACGAAGATAAAAAGATAGCTTATCATGTTAACAGTGGTATCAATGCTACTTATACTTTCGATCAAATTCAAAAAATAATAGGAGGACTTTATGATCAGCATTAAGACTCCAAGAGAAATTGAGCTATTAAAAATAGCCGGGGAAATAACGGGTAGTACCCATTTATATTTAAAACCTTTTATTAAGCCAGGGATTACTACCAAAGAGTTAGATAAATTAGCTTATGATTATATTATCAAAAGAGGAGCTACCCCTTCTTTCAAAGGTTACGATGGCTTTCCAGGGACAATTTGTACATCCATTAACGAAGAAGTTGTCCATGGCATCCCTAGTAACCGCAAACTAAAAGAAGGCGATATTATTTCCATTGATATTGGAGCCTGTTATAAAGGCTACCATGGTGATTCCGCTTGGACTTACCCTGTTGGGAACATATCGGAAGAAAAACAGTATTTACTTAAACACACTGAAGCCTCTTTATTTCAAGGCTTAGAGGTCATTAAAGACGGTATCAGAGTTGGTGATATTGGCCATGCCGTAAGTGAATACGCCGAAGTTCATAATTTAAGTGTTGTTAGAGAACTAGTCGGCCATGGTGTTGGTGCGCATGTTCATGAAGAGCCCGATGTTCCTAACTATGGCAAAGAGCATACTGGACCTATGTTAAAAGAGGGGATGGTTATTGCTGTTGAGCCCATGCTTAATTTAGGCACTAGAGAAATTTATATCTTGGATGATGACTGGACAATTGTGACCGCGGATGAACGTCCATCGGCTCATTTTGAACACACTGTCCTCATTACCAAAGATGGTTATGAAATATTAACAAAAAGGACCGGGAGGTGATAAAATGGCCAAACAAGATGTTATTGAAGTTGAAGGCTTGGTAGATGAAGTTTTACCTGGTGGAGAATTTTTAATAACGCTTGAAAATAAACACGTTATCAAAGCTCGCGTTTCTGGTAAAATGCGTTTCAACCATATCCGCATTTTAAAAGGTGACAGAGTAACGGTAGAATTATCACCTTATGATTTAACACGCGGGCGTATAACCTATCGAAAATAATAGGAGGGATATTATGAAAGTAAGACCATCAGTCAAAAAAATATGCGACAAATGTAAAATAATTAAAAGACATGGAAAAGTTTTCGTTATTTGCGAGAACCCTAAACATAAACAAAGACAAGGTTAATAGGAGGTGTTAGAGTGGCACGTATTAAAGGTGTAGATGTACCTAATAATAAAAGAATTGAAATTGCTTTAACATACATTTATGGAATTGGTCGTAGTTTATCAAACCAAATCTTAAAAGATGCTAAAGTAAACATTAACAAAAAAGCTGGAGATTTATCCAATGAAGAACTTGTTGCTATTCGTGACGAAGTAAACAAATACTTAACTGAAGGTGACTTACGTCGTGAAATAAACATGAACATCAAGACGAAGATGGAAATTAATTCTTACGAAGGAACCCGTCATAAAAAAGGTTTACCAGTAAGAGGACAAAGAACAAGCAGAAATGCTCGTACTCGTAAAGGTAAAGCGGTAACAATCGCTAATAAAAAGAAATAGTAAACGAGAAGGAGGTTATTATACATGGCTTATAAAGCAAGAAAACGAAAAGTTAAGAAAAACGTTCCTGAAGGTAAAGCTTTTATTCATTCAACTTTTAATAATACCATTGTTACCCTTACAGATAAAGAGGGTAATGCCATAAGCTGGGCCTCAGCTGGAACGTTAGGTATTAAGGGAAGTAAGAAATCAACTCCATTCGCAGCTGGTCAAGCCGCTGAAGCCGCTGGTAGAGCCGCTTACGAAATGGGAATGCGTAAAGTTGAAGTATTCGCGAAAGGATTAGGCTCTGGACGTGAAACAGCCATTCGTTCATTACAAACAGCTGGGCTAGAAATTGCTTCAATTTCTGATACCACACCGATCCCACATAATGGATGTCGTCCACCAAAACGACCACGCGGATAAAAGAAGGGAGTCTTATATGAACTTTGAAAAACCAGAATACAAAATAACAGAATATGTAGAAAATAATAATTATGGAAAATTCGAATTAGAGCCTTTAGAAAGAGGTTTTGGAAGAACTTTAGGAAACTCTTTAAGAAGAGTTATGCTTTCAAGCATGCCTGGTAGTGCCATTGTCGCTGTCAAAATCGACGGTGTTATGCATGAATTCCAAACTATTGAAGGCATTGTCGAAGATGTAACAGCAATTATCTTAAATTTAAAGAGCATTGTTATTAAAAATCATTCTGAAGATGTTAAAGTAGCTCACTTATCAGCTCACGAAGAAGGAACAGTTACGGCTGCTGATATTGAATGTGATGCCGATATTGAAATCATTAATAAAGACCAAGTTATTGCTCATCTAGCTAAGGGTGGCAAATTAGATATGGAAATTATCATTGCTAACGGTCGTGGTGCAGTTTTAGCTCCTGACAATAAAAAATATATTGAGGGCGACAAAATTGGTTATATTCCGATTGATGCTTTATATTCACCAATCGAAAGAATTAATTTCTACGTTGATAATGCCCGTGTTGGTCAAGATGCTTCATATGACAAATTGACTATGGAAGTTGAAACCAATGGCTCAATTAGACCAGAAGAAGCAATGGCTTTAGGTGCAAAAATCTTAATCGAACACTTAAAAATAGTAACTAATTTAAGTGAAATCGCTGATATTACTGGTATTATGAATGCTAAACAAGAAGATAGTAAGCTTAAAAAACTAGAAACTTCTATCGATGATTTAGACTTTTCAGTTAGAGCATATAACTGTTTAAAACGAGCTAACATTAATACTTTAGGTGACTTAACGGAAAAATCAGAATTAGAAATGATGAAAATACGTAATTTAGGTAAGAAATCTTTAAAAGAAGTAATGGATAAAATTAAAGATATGGGACTTAAATTCCGCGATGAAGATTAATAGTTAGGAGGAATATTATGGCTTATAGAAAACTAGGACGTGACAACAAACATCGAAGAAGTATGCTTGCAAATCTAACTAGAGACATTATTAATAATGAAAAAATTGTAACAACAGAAACTAGAGCTAAAGAAGCACGTAAATTTGTTGATAAAATGATTTCATATGGTAAAGATGGTTCACTTGTGGCGCGAAGAAAAGCATTAGCATTTTTACAAAATGATAAAGCCACGGTGAAAAAGGTTTTTGATGATTTAGCAGTTAGATATGCAACCAGAAATGGTGGCTACACTAGAATTTTAAAATTAGATGAACGTAGAGGCGATGATGCCTTATTGGTTCAAATTGAACTTGTAGAAGGAGATGCCAAATAAGCATCTTTTTTGGTTAATTAATTTATAACTGAATATACTTAGATGAAAGGAAATATCAGATACTGTTTCGCCCAAAATATTTATGCTAAGTGTTTACAAATAAGACCTCCTGCTATATAATAAAAAGATAGAAATGGGTGGTATAATGAAAGCATTAATAACAGGAGCTAGCTCTGGTCTTGGAGCTGATATGGCTAGAGTTTTGGTGGCTGAAGGGTACGAAGTAATTTTAGTCGCGCGAAGAAAGACTAAATTAGAAAAATTAGCCAAAGAATTAGGCGATAAAGCTAAAATTATTATCATGGATGTTTCCAGCACCTTTAATTGTATGGAATTATATAATAAAGTCAAAAAAGAAAACATAGATATACTAATTAACAATGCTGGTTTTGGCCTATGTGGTAATTTTAATCAAACTAAACTAGATAAAGATCTTGATATGATTGATTTAAATATCAAAGGGGTGCATACTTTAACCAAACTTTTTTTAAACGATTTTAAAAAGAAAGACCAGGGATATATTTTAAATGTAGCCTCATCGGCGGCCTTTATGCCAGGCCCCTTAATGGCCACGTATTATGCGACCAAAAGTTATGTTTTAAGACTAACTGAAGCTCTTTATGAAGAATTAAAAAAAGACGGTAGTAATGTTTCTATAAGCACTCTTTGCCCAGGCCCAGTGGAAACGGAATTTAATCGGGTGGCTAATGTCAGTTTTAGCTTGAAACCACAGAATAGTATGGATGTGGCAAAGTACGCTATTAAACAAATGTTTAATGAAAAACTTATTATCATTCCTGGTGTTAAAATGAAATTAGCGGTTTTTATCACGAGGTTTGTCCCACGGAAATTATTGCTTAAAATTGTTTATAAAATTCAAAAAAATAAAAAAAGCTAAGCAAGGTGATAAAGATGTTTGATATGCATTTAGACTTATTAACTTTAGCTTATATGGCTAAAAGACAAAATAAGTATCCAGAGTTACAAAAAATGCTTGATAATATTACTTGGGGCAAAGTGTTTGGAATTGGTGCCAATTTGTATTTCATGAGCCCTGATGAGATGGGGCATAAATTAAAGTATCCGTCCAATATTAATGTTCTTTTGATGTTTAAAGAAGCCGTTCATACACTTGAAAGCTTTAATTTTAAAATAAATTTGCTTTATAGTATTGAAGGCTGTGACTATATTCAAGACGAACGCGAACTTGAAGCTTTATATCAAGCAGGTTTAGATGCCATCATTTTAACGTGGAATACGCCAAATAAATATGGCTCTGGAAATCGTAGTACCCAAGGACTTACAGCTTTAGGTCGCACTTTTATCCAAAAAGCTATAGACCTTGGTTTAGCTATCGATCTTTCCCATGCCAATGAAGCGACTTTTAAAGGTATAATTGATGAAATTGCTAAGGCCCAAAGGCAGCATAAAGACGTTATTTGTTATGCTTCCCATTCTAACATTCGCTCTTTATATGATCATCCACGCAATTTAAACGATGAGCAGTTAAAATTATTGAAAAGTGTTGGAGGCTATTTAGGCTTAGTGGCCTATCCCCCATTTTTAACAAATCAAACTAGTGTAAATAGTCTTAAAAAAGCTTATATAGATCATATTATTTATGCCGCCAATCTATTTGGCGTGGATCATATTTTTTTGGCAAGTGATAATATGGAATGGCTAAAATCTTTTGATGAAACCGATACTAGTGCTTCCCCTTTGTTTTCATATAATGTTCAAGTAGATGAAATAAATAAATTACTAAGTTTCCATTTTAAGCCCGAAGATATTCAAAAGATAATGCATGGTAATGCCAATAAAATATATGCTCATGTAAAAAGTAAAAAAAATTCCAATGTGCCGCGGTAGCGTTTTTTTCTTGGTATTGTTTAGAAAGAAAATTTTCGCTTGATAATCACAGGTATTGTTTAGACCAGTTGTCAATAACCTTATTTTATATTATAATAATGAATATGGTGGTGAGAAAATGGATAACATTATCACGATTAATAACTTAACTTTTCAATATGGTGATTTGTTAGTTTTTGATAATTTAAACTTAAATATTAAAGCTGGCACTTTTACAACCATTTTAGGCCAAAATGCCAGTGGTAAAAGTACTTTAGCTAAATTAATCGCGGGACTAGTGTTTGGAAATCAACCTATTCATTTTGAAGCTATACCAATTACAGAAAAAAACTCAAATGAAATTCATCAATATATTAGTGTTATTTTTGAAAATCCAGATAAAACTTTTCTAGCCAAAACAGTTAAAGAGGAAATAGGTTTGCCCTTAGAAAATTTAAAATATTCGCCTGATGTTATTAATGAGCGAGTAATCAAAATGGCGAATTTACTTGGTCTTAATGATATTTTAAAGCAAGAGCCACATAATTTAAATCATGAAGATAAACAGCTTGTATCCTTAGCGAGAGCTTTAATTACGGCCCCTAAATTATTAGTAATTGATGAAGGCTTTACCCATTTAAGCCCGAAAATGCGCGATCAAATTTTAAAAATTTTAGCGGATTTAAATAAAAATGATCATTTGACGATTATCAATATTACGGATGACGTTGAAGAATGCCTTTATGGAAATCATCTCATCATTCTTGGTAAGCACAAACTAATGGTTGCGGGGACTACGAAAACGGTTTTAAATCATCCGGAAATCTTTGAGCAAGCCAAGTTAGATTTACCTTTTATTGTGGCTCTTTCCAATAAACTAAAATTTTATAATTTGATTGAAGAGACTTATTTAGATGAAGGAAAGTTGGTGGAAGATTTATGGCCATAGAGTTTGACAATGTCAGTTACATTTATAACGCTCAAACGGCCAAGGCCAAACCGATTTTAGAAAACTTATCTTTTAAACTTAAGGATAATACTATTACAGGTTTCATTGGCCCTAGTGGCTCTGGGAAAACTACCATTGCTCAGTTAATTGATGGGCTCATGCTGCCAACTGAAGGTAGGGTGACTGTTGGTCAAGTCCAGCTATCCGGCCAACATTATCCTGATAATTTAAATGAGTTAAGATTAACGGTTGGTTTTGTTTTTCAAAATCCAGAAACTCAATTTTTTTGCAAAACAGTGCAAAAAGAAATTGAATTTGCCTTAAAAAATTTTAGTTTTAAACTATCTGAAAAAGATAAACGTATTAGTGATTCCCTTAAAATGGTCGGTTTAAATGATACTTATTTAAAGAGAGATCCTTTTGAATTAAGTCAAGGCGAACAAAGAAAAGTAGCTATTGCCACTGTTTTAGCCTATAATCCTAAAGTGATTATTTTAGATGAGCCCACCAGAGATCTTGATGCACCTAGTAGACATCATTTGATCAAACTCATTAAAATGATGAAGTTACGTTATCATAAAACCATTATTATAATGACCACTGATACTGATATGCTCCATGCTCTAGCTGATGATATTTATATTATAAATAATGGAAAAATTGTGCAAAGTGGTGATAAATATACCATTTTCAAAGATACGGCTACTTTAAATAAATACCAGCTTAGAATCCCGAAAATTATTGAGTTTTCTAATTTGGTCAAAGATAAAAAGGGCCTTAATATTGGTTACAGGGATGATGTCAATGACCTTATAAAAGATATATATCGCCATGTTAAATAATGTTAATATTGGTTCTTATTATCAAACTCATTCTAATATTCATCACATGAATCCTTTAGCCAAAATCATCTGTGCTGTTTTGTTTGTTTTTCTGGCTCTTTTTTCCGCCGATCCTATGATAGCAGCTATTTTATCCCTGTTAGTGATGATTATGATAATGCATACCAACATTCCTATATATGTTTATTGGCGCATTATTAAAAAAATGCGTTATCTATTATTAGTAGTTTTATTAGTGACATTGCTTTTAACTTTTAGTTTAGAGATTACCCTTTTAAGTTTTATAAATACTCTTACTATTGTTATTTATTTAGCTATTTTAAATTTAACAACATCTATAGCGGAAATAATCTATGGCTTTGAAAAACTGCTTTTTCCGTTAAATTGTTTGTCAATTAAAGTAAATAAAATTGCTTTAAATTTAACCTTGATTTATAAATTTATTCCTAATTTATTGGATCAAAGTGATAGAATTTTAATGGCTCAAACTAGTCGGGGACTTGATTTAAAAATGTCTTTAGGCGAGTGGTTAATTGTAACTAAAGGCCTAATTATTAATCTTATCCCCTTAACATTAAGAGATATTAAAGCTTTAAAAGTTTCAATGTCTTTAAGACTATATGGTATAAATACCCCTCGGACTAATTATTGTATTAATAAATGGGGGTTGTTTGATAACTATTTGTTAATAATTCATCTTTTTATTTTAATAGTTGTCATTATGAGAGGAGTAATAATGTGAGATATTTTATGACCTTTGCCTATGATGGCTCTAGGTATAAAGGCTATCAAAAACAGCCTAAACAAAAAACTGTTCAAGGTGAAATTGAGAAAGCTTTAAAAACAATCAACGGTAATAAAAAGGTTGATATTCATGCTTCTGGCCGTACTGATGCTGGGGTCCATGCGTATAATCAAAAAGCCCATTTTGATTTGGAAATGAAACATATCACTCCAGAGAAATTGAAAGATGGTTTGAATAGTTTATTACCTAAAGATATATATATTAAAAATATGGAAATAGTGGCTGATGATTTTCATGCCCGTTATAATGTGAAAGCTAAAGAATATATCTATCAGATTAATATGGGAGAATATAATCCAATTGAAAAAGATTATATTTATCAATACAATAAAAAACTTGATGTCGTTGAAATGGAGCGCGCTTTAAAATATTTAGAGGGCACGCATAATTTTAAGTCATTTACTAAAGCCGACGAAGAAAAAGAAGATTACACTAGAACTATTGTTCAAACCAATTTAATTAGAGATATGAAAAATGTTAATAAAATAACATTATCGTTTTTGGGTACTGGTTTTTTAAGATATCAAGTCCGGAATATGATAGGTACCCTAATTGAAATTGGTGAGGGCAAACGTAAAAGCGAAGATATTATTGATATTTTAAAACAAGAGGACCGCCGAAAAGCTGGCAAGACTGCGGCCCCTGAGGGTTTGTATTTAAAGGATGTACTATATTAAAAATAAAGGAGATTTTTTATGGAAAATATTCAAAGTAGTACTGACAAAATAAGCATTGAAAATTTGTGGTTAGGCACGCCTTTAAAGATCAAGAGTATCAATGGCCAATTAGCACCTAAGCGTTATCTTGATCAAACAATAACTTTTGAAACTATAACACCTAAACGTATTATTGTAGAAGATTTTGCTTTAATGGCTTCAACTACCGAACATTGTTATAAAAACCTAGTTACTAATAAATTATATTTTGATATTACAGCTTTTGATACTGATCCTTTAGGTTTAGCCTCAATTAGTCGTTATACTCAGTACCGCTATCTTACAGAATTACAGAATTTAGCGTCGTATTTTAAAAATAAGTCAAATTTCGATAATTCATGGTCATTTTCTCGGCTAGAAATAGAAGAATTTTTAGCTGAAGTAAATTTAAAACATGCTACTGAAAAACCCAAGACTTTTAGTAAGCATTATCATTATTATTTAGACTAGGTTATAATAACTTCAAAAACAAGCAAGTAATTATTCAAGGAAAAAATTACCTTGTTTTTTTTTTTTTTTTTTTGTTTCTTTTGTTTTAATAAAAATAAGGAAAGATAAATATTCATAAAACGAGCATAAAAGTCGTTAAAAAACATATAAGTTTATTGACTTTTATAGTTTTTTTTAATATAATTGTTACTGGTACATTTATTTTATCCCACATAAGTAAGTCCTGGGAAAACTTACTAATGTTAAGGAGAAAGGAAACAAAATATGAAAACATACATGCAAAGAAAAGAAGATGTAGTTAGACAGTGGTATGTTATTGATGCTGAGGGTGAAACCTTAGGACGTTTAGCTACAAAAGTTGCTTCTATTTTAAGAGGTAAACACAAACCAACTTACACTCCACATATTGATGGAGGCGATTACGTTATTGTGGTTAATGCCGGCAAAGTTAATTTAACAGGAAACAAATTAAACGATAAAATCTATTATAATCATAGTAGATATACTGGTGGCTTAAGAGAAAGAACAGCTAAAGAAATGCAAGAAAAATATCCTGTTGAAATGATCGAAAGAGCTGTCAAAGGTATGCTTCCAAAAGGAAGATTAGGTAGACAAATGTATAAAAAATTATTTGTATATGCAGAAGGAGACCATCCACATAGTGCCCAAAAACCAACAGCACTTAAGATGGATTAGGAGGGTTTAAATGTCAGAAACAAGAAAATTTACTGGAACTGGTAGAAGAAAAGCATCTGTGGCTCGTGTTACAATGGTACCTGGTAAAGGGAACATTACGATTAACGGCAGAGATGTTAGAGATTTCTTACCATATGAAACAAACGTTATGGATTTAATGCAACCACTAGTTGCAACAAATAATGAAAATACATTTGATATTACTGTTAAAGTATCTGGTGGTGGATCTACTGGCCAAACAGGTGCTATTCGTTTAGGGATTACTAGAGCTTTACTTGAATACGATAAAGATAACGAAGAAAACGAAGATAGTTACCGCAAGATTTTAAAAAGAGCAGGATTTGTCACTCGTGATGCTCGAGTTAAAGAACGTAAAAAACCTGGACTTAAAGGCGCTCGCCGTGCCCCACAATTTTCAAAACGTTAATTTGGTTTATCAAAAAAGCATTGGATTTGGTTCCAATGTTTTTATTTTAGAGGTTGATAATATATTTTAAATAATTTATAATATAGTTGGGTGATACAAGTGAATGAGAGAAATACGTGGATAGATATTATAGCCAAGTTATATAGGAATTTACATACTTCAGAAAGAGTAATGCATACATCAAGTGAAAGTGATAAAAAAGGAAGAATTACCAATCGAAAATAATCAAGAACGTGCTAGATAATTAAAAAAGTTTGTTTTTAATTACGAATTGCATTGTCAAATTTGATGTAAAGTTTTATGTTTTTGAAGTTTTAATGTTGTAATTTAGAAGATTATTACATATACTTAGAGTATAAGGTAGGTCACTAAAGGGCTGGTTTATGCGCTAATTCAAGTAATAGACCTTCCTTTTTTTGAAAATTGTGATATAATTATATGGTCCAAGACACATGTAGTGCAATGCACGTAAATCTGATTACAGAGGGCACGCACTATGTGTGTTTTTTTTGCCTTTAGAAAGGATGATTTTATATGAAAAAACCAATTTTGATTTTAGCTGTTATGGCTTTCGCCTCTTTTTTAGCAACGTTTAATGAAACTTTTTTAAATATTGCTTTTACACCAATTATGAAAGATTTTGGTGTTTCGGTATCAACCGTACAATGGCTAATCACAGCTTATATGCTAGGGGCGGCTATTATGGTGCCAGTATCTTCTTTTTTGTATCAAAAGTTTAAAACAAAGCCATTATTTTCGTTTACAGTTAGTTTACTTATAATAGGCAGTGTTATTTGTGCTTTGGCACCTAATTTTGCTACATTACTTTCGGGACGTATTGTGCAATCTTTAGGGACCGGGATGCTTATTCCTATTGGCATGAATATTACGTTAAGTGTTGTACCTAAAGAGAAAATAGGAACTTATATGGGAGTTATGGGCGCAATGACGACGTTAGGGCCTTCACTTAGTATTATTAGTGCAGGTGCTTTACTTAGTTTAGGCTCATGGCATTTACTTTTTTGGATGTTTGCCTTTTTAACTAGTGTTTTATTTATTTTAGGATCAATTATTTTGGGTAAAACATCTCCAAAAATGAATCTCAAATTAGATATTTTATCGGTAATATTAATTAGCTTAACTTTAATTGGCATATTATATGGAGTTTCCACCTTATTTTCTGGTAATATTTTAATAGCTATTTTGGCGATTGTGATTGGTTTAATTACTTTGGTTATCTTTGTCAAAAGACAAAATAAATTAGAAAATCCATTTATCAATTTAAAACCACTTAGTATTAAACCATTTAGAATTGGTATTATTTTGAATATGTTAGCACTGATGATAGTATTTTCAATGAATATTATTATGCCACTATTTATTCAAGGAGCATTACATGTATCAGCCTTTACAGCTTCACTTACTTTGTTTCCAGCAATTATTTGTTCATGTTTAGTCGCACCAATTGCGGGGAGACTTTATGATAAATACGGGGCGAAAACTATTCTGCCAGTTGGTTTTATATTAATGTTTGTGTTTATTTTGTTATTAGGTTTAACACGTGAGGTGAATGCTTTAGTTTTAATTACCCTTTTATATATTCCAGTTATTTGTGGCTCGGCTTTGGTAATTGGTCCGGTTCAAAGTTTTGCCTTGTCACATTTACCAACTAATTTAAACCCCCATGGAGTTACAATGGTTAGTACTGGTTTTCAAATTGCTGGGTGTGTAGGTTCTTCCTTATTTACCGGAGTTTATGCTTTGGTAATGAGTTTTTCTGATTTATCCACAGCTTTATTTATAACTTTGTTGGTTGCAGTTTTAATTGCTTTAGTTGGTTTTGTTATTTCTTTGAAAGTTAGAAAATGTGAAACTGAAGTTAGTGTAAAACATGAGAAATTGGAATCAATTATGAAAAAGGATATTTATAAAGTGGAATATACTGATAGTTTAACAGATGTTATGAAATATATTACAGATAAACGAGTTAGTGGTGTTCCAGTTATGGATAAGGATAAATTAGTTGGTTTTATTAGTGACGGTGATATTATGCGTTATTTAGCTAAAGCCCACCCACTTTTCACCAATGCTTATTTCTTTAGCTTAACAGATGGTTTTGATGAAAAATTAAATGATTTAATGCAGTCTAAAGTTATTGATGTAGCGAAAAAGAAAATAGTTACAATTGATATTAATACAGGTTTAGAAGAAGTTTGCCGTATTTTAGTTGATAAGCATTTGAAAAAAGCTCCAGTTATGAAAAATGGCAAAATGGTTGGTATTATTAACCGTAGCGATATTACAAAATATGCGATGAATGAATATTTGACTTCTATTAAATAACCTTGTTATAATGAATAAGGTGAGTGCAATGAAGATAAGTGATAAATGGCAAGATTATGAATGCCTAGATGCTGGAAATGGCGAAAAATTAGAAAAATGGGGAAATATTATTCTTCGAAGGCCTGATCCCCAGGCCATGTGGTCCATTGAATTTGATAAAGCTTGGACCCAAGTTGATGCTTATTATCATCGTTCTAATAAAGGCGGTGGTTACTGGGAATTTAAAAACAAATTACCACAGCAGTGGACAATCAAATATAAAGATCTTACCTTTAAAGTAACGCCCACTAACTTCAAACATACAGGTTTATTTCCAGAGCAAGCCACAAATTGGGATTTTGTTAGACAAAAAATCCAAAAAGCTAACCGTCCTATTAAAGTCCTTAATCTTTTTGCTTACACGGGAGCAGCCACGATGGCCTGCGCCAAAGCCGGGGCGGAAGTGGTCCAAGTCGATGCTTCAAAAGGCATGACTGAATGGGCTAAAGAAAATATGCGTTTATGTCATTTAGAAAATCAAAAAATTCGCTTTATCGTTGATGATTGTTTAAAATTTGTGGAACGAGAATATCGCCGAGGCCATAAATATGATGGTATTATTATGGATCCTCCAAGCTATGGTCGTGGTCCAAATAAAGAAGTTTGGAAATTTGAAAAAAACATCGCTATTCTTTTAAACGCTTGCATCAAAATTTTGAGTGACAAACCCTTGTTCTTATTAATTAATTCCTATACAACCGGTGTTTCCAATATCGTTCTTGGCAATATGTTAAAAACCGCCCTTTTACCACGGTATCCTCGTGGCAAAATAGAAACAGGAGAAGTTGGCTTACAAATAACGAAGAATAATCTTATCTTACCGTGCGGTATATATGGTAGATGGGAAAGCTATGATTAATATTGTTTATGAAGATAATCACTTACTAGTTGTCGAAAAACCAGTCAATATGCCCGTTCAAGCAGATAGTAGCCATGATAAAGATCTACTAACCCTTTTAAAAACATATCTTAAGCAAAAATACCATAAACCGGGTAATGTTTATTTAGGCTTGATTCATCGCCTTGATAGACCAGTTGGCGGACTTATGGTGCTAGCTAAAACAAGTAAAGCCGCTTCTCGTTTAAGTGAACAAATTCGAAATCATCAATTTCAAAAAACTTACCTAGCCGTCGTCCAAGGACCACTAAAACCAGTAGATACTTTTATCGATAAAATACTTAAAGATCCGAAAACTAACCAAGTAACCATTAATGACAAAGGTAAAAGCGCCGAGTTAAGCTACCAATGTCTAGCTACTAAAGGTGAATTTTCTCTAGTACAAATTGCTTTAAAAACTGGGCGTTCTCATCAAATAAGAATTCAATTTTCCTCCAGAAAAGCCCCTTTATATGGCGATCAAAAATATAATTCTCATACCCCCAAAGATCAAATCGCCCTTTTTGCCAATCAACTTGAATTTATTCATCCTATAAGTAAAGAAACATTAGTTTTTAAATTACCAATGCCAAAGCGTTATCCCTTTAATCTTTTTAACTCAAATGGCCTTCAAAAGTAGACAATTTCTACTTTTTTTAGTATACTATGCTAACTACTTGACATAACAAGGTAGCTGTAATATACTAAATTAAGCAAAGGAGGAACCTATGAAAAAAAGTTTATATGTATTTGGAACACTTTTATTAGCTATTTTAATTGTTTTTATCTTTGCTCATTCTAGTAATAAAATACCGGTTAAACAACAATTAAAGCAACTCAATCTTGAAAACATTAATAAAGTGATGATTGTTGCTCATCCGGATGATGAGACTATTTGGGGTGGCGCCCATCTTTTAGAAAGCAATTACTTAGTTGTCTGCATCACTTGTGGAAATAATAAAGTTAGAGTTAAAGAAATTCAAAAAGCCTTAAATTACAGTAGTGATCAATTAATCATGTTAGATTATCCTGATAAAATTTGGGGTAAACGTAGTAACTGGAAGTCAGAAAAAAAACAAATAAAAAAAGATCTTCGAGCCATTTTAGAATACAAACATTGGGATTTAGTTGTAACACATAATCCTGAAGGAGAATATGGGCACCAACATCATATTATGACTAGTCAAATTGTCACGGATATTTATGGAAAGCAGGATAATCTATACTATTTTGGAAAATATTATACAAAAAAAGCCTTAGCTAGGTTAGACCAAGAAACCACTATTGATAGTAAAACACTCCAAAGAAAAACGAAAGACATGCTCCCAATCTATCAAAGCCAAAGTTTTATTGATGAAAAATTTGGTCATATGTATCCTTTTGAAACATGGGTAAAAAGCACTGAGTGGTAATAATTGTCAAATTAAGTTAAACTTTAGCCGTTGATAATTGACAATTCTTAAAAAATAAGTTACCATTTAATTGTGCTATCACAAATGATACAAAACTATTTAATAGAAAGGTTATGCTATGACAAAGAAGTTTAATAAAAAAGATTATCGTAATCTAACTATTTTAATATTAATGTACCTTTTTGTAACTTTGATCATTACACATGGTACTTTTATATATGGCTCAACCACTGATTGGAGTATTCAACACTGGGCTATTCCCGAGTATTTCCGCTCCTTATTTTACGACACCAAAGAATTAATTCCCTCTTTTGCCCCAAATTTAGGCGCGGGTCAAAATATTTTCTATTTTGCTTATTATGGTTTTTTAAGTCCTATTATTTTACTATCTTACCTTTTCCCACACATTCAGATGAATGATTATATTAGTCTTAGTAGTATTTTACTTGGATTATTAAGTATTATTCTTTTTTATAAATGGTTAAAAAAAAGTGGTTTTCAAACCAATATTTGTCTTTTAGCCACGGCAATTTTTTTATGTGCCAGTCCCTTAATTTTCCAAACTCACCGCCATGTGATGTTTATTAACTATATGCCATTTCTCATTATGGCTTTAATGAGTGTGGATCTGTACTTTGAACGAAAGAAAATATCACCGTTAATTGTTACTACTTTCTTAATCATCATGACTAGCTATTTTTATAGCGTGGGAGCTATTTTAGCAATTGTGATTTATGGAATTTATGTTTATTTAAGAGAAAATCGTACGCCGACACTTAAAAATTTTTTGAAAGAAGCTTTAAAATTTAGTTTTCCACTTATTACGGCCATTCTTTTAGCGGCTATTTTATTATTGCCCGTGGCTAATGCTCTTTTAAATGGCCGCATTCATGGGGATGTCCCCCTTAATATTACTGAACTTGTTATTCCCCATTTTGGACTGGAATATTTGCTTTATAGTCCTTATTCTGTTGGCCTTACAGCTATAGTTATCTTGGCTTTGTTTACCAATTTAATTATCAAAAAAAGAGATAATCTCTTCTTAAATATTGCTTTAATTACAATTATTACGGCTAATTTCTTTGTCTATATTTTAAATGGAACTTTATATTTAGATGGTAAGGCTTTAATTCCGCTTTTGCCTTTATATGTTCTAGCCATTGCTTTGTTTTTTAAACGCCTTTTTCAAAAGGAAATTGCTTTATATAATATTTTATTTATGTTTGCTTTAACCCTCATTATTGCTTTAATTTTTTCCAAGCCCCAATTTACAGCCCTTTATGCTTTAGATGGTCTATTAACCGTTTTCCTTATTTCCTTTTATTATAAGCATCAAAAGCCAAATAAATTAATTATAACCTTTATTATCTTTATTTATATTATTTGTATAGGTGTTAATTTTGGAGATGAGCTAGAAACTAAGGCTGATCATCAAAAGCAAAACAGTCCAGAAATAGCTGATTTGGTGCACTATATCACTAAGCACGACCAATCTTATTATCGCATTTATACTGATGTTAAGGGCGCAGCTCAACATGTTAATCGCATTTTAGATATTAGACAAAATAGCCTTACTTTGTATTCATCGACCTATAACAAAGATTATAACAAGTTTTTTTACCACACTTTTAATAATAATATTGCTTATCGTAATTCGGTGATTACCCATCAAAATAAGAATGTCATGTTTGAAACATACATGGGCGTCAAGTATCTAATTACAGATAAAGCCGCGCCACGTGGTTATACTAAAGTTAAAAATTCTGGAACATATACATTATATATTAATCATAATTTTATGCCTGTTGGTTATGCCAATTCTCAGCTTTTAAATAAAACGCAGTATAAGGCTTTGAAATTTCCTTATAAGCTAGAAGGACTCATGAACAATATCATTGTTGATAATGCTCCAAATAAAGCTTTAACTTCCCATATGCAGCCTGTTGAAATTGATTTGACTAAAGCTAAGAGTCAAAATCTAAAAATTCAAAAAATTGACCATAGCTATCAAATTACCACGATTGATAGTCAAAAAGGTGAGCTCATTTTAGATTTAAATCAAGCTTTCCAAGATCAATTACTATTGGTGAGAATTCATGTGTCTAACCCGCAGTCATGTAAGCAAGGCGATACGAGCATCACTATTAATGGAATTAAAAACAAATTAACATGCCGTGAGTGGAAATATTATAATCATAATCAAACTTTCGATTACACTTTATCAAGTCTTGATAACCTTAAAAACTTGAAGCTTGTTTTTTCTAAGGGAAATTATACTATCAATGATATACAAATTTTTGCTTTAGATTTTAACTTGATTAGTCAGCTTCCAACTAAGGTTGATTCATATAATATCGACTATGAAAAAAGCCGAGGTAGTCACCTAGAGGGGGACATTAATGTTAAAAAATCTGGTTATTTTATGTTGACTATTCCATACGATTCAGGTTTTACCATTAAAGTTGACGGCCAAGATACGACGTATGAAAAAGTTAGTGGAGCTTTTATTGGTTTTCCCATTAGTCAAGGGTATCATCAAATTACCTTAGATTATGAAGCACCATATTTAGCTTTAGGTAAAAAAGTTAGTTTAGGTGGACTTGTCATCCTGCTTATTGTGCTTATTCGTGATGTGGCTTATAGACCCAAAAAAGTAAAATAGCCGTATATAAAAGTGGCATTTGTTCCCTTATAAAATAATCAAAAAGTATCTTATAAAATACTTTTTTTCTTTTTATTAGATTATTAAAAGGAAATAGCTTAACCATCTCGTATGATAATAATAAGGGGCTAGAAAGGAGCACCATGAAAAAAATATGGTTGTTAATTTTATTTGGTAGTTTGTTTGTTGCTTTTTTGCCAGAAGGTCGTGCTGAGACGATTACTTATAAGCGGCTTGATAATATTTATTTTAATCTTAATGTCGGGGGAAGTAGGACATCAAACCATGTAACTCAGTTTTTTTTGGATGACCGTTTAGCTTATTGTTTAGAGCCTGGTCAAGACATTACTGTTAAAGAATACGACAGTTTTACTAGCTGGCAGCATACTGGTTTATCGTTTGAGACTCAAAAATATTTAGAGAAAATTGGCTATTATGGTTATGAATATCCTGGACATCAAACACCTAAATATTATATTGCGACGCAAGAATTAATTTGGAAAGCGTTTGATAATGTCGATATTTATTGGAGTACTCAGATAAACGGTGGCGGGGATATTATTGATATTAGTAAAGAAAAAAATGATATTCTTAAGTTGGTGGAGCAACATGATTTAAAGCCTTCATTTATGGATGAAACAATTATTGGAGAGGCCGGATCCACTAAAGTTTTTCAAGATGATAACAAAGTCCTTGAAAACTTTGAGATAGTTTCGACTTCTAAGCATCAGCTAGAAATTATAGAAAATTCTTTGTCCGTTACTTTTGCTGATACTGAAGTGCCAGCTGAGTCTTTAATTTTAAAACGAAAAAATTATGATGCGCAAATGCTACTAATTTATCAAAAAGCATCTTCGCAAATGCTAGGGGCTTTAAGGCTTAGTTATGATGAACCTTTGAAATTGACTATTCAAAATTTTATTCCTGAAGAAGATATCCCAGAGATTGTTAAAGTCCCTAACACAGCGTTTCAAAATGTAAAGCATTTTAATGTTACCTGGACGATTCCTACTTATGTTCAAGTCTTTAATTAAAAAAGTGGGGACTTTATTGGTGATGCCTGTTTTAAGTTTAAATTTGGCTAGTGCGGAATATTATCAAGGCCAGCTTTATTATCATAATCCTGTTTTAGTGATTTCAAAAATTAATTTAAATCAAGAATTTTATCCTAACGATCCAAAGCAAAATCATGTAGATAAAAATATTGCAATGCTTGAGGGTTCTAAACTGCCTACGGTTAAGGCCAGTAATCTTATTTTAGCTGCGCATAGTGGAAATAGTAACATTGCCTATTTTAAAGAGCTTGATAAATTAAAAATAAATGATTCGATATATGTTTATTATCAAGACAAAAGCTATAAATATGTGATTGCTGATATTTACGAAGTGGAGAAAACAGGGTATGTAAAAATAAAACGGAAACAAAGTAAAACGACATTAACTTTAATTACCTGTAAAAAAGGAACTAACAAACAAATCGTGCTAATTAGTTATTTGATATTAACTGCAAAAACATCATAATGGATGTTTTTTGTTTATACGAAGTAAATACATTTTAAAGCGTAATAGAAAAATGAGAGAGATTATTATTTCAATGTAGTAAGAGTAGTAGAGAGGAAATAATATTATGGGAAAACACTGGTGTTAGAATAGATAAGAACATATGAATCAACTATTAAAAAAATGGAAATTGTAAAAAGTATAGAGAAAGTAAAAGTGAAATATGAAATTATAGAAAAAGGTTGTAATGAATTAGAAAATAAAAAAATTAAAGAAAGAATAATTACAATTATGAAACATCCATTATTTATTGCAAAAGTTGTGTTCAACTTTATGACTGACAAATGAGAAAGTGTGATATAATTAGCATAGCCAAATCAAAAATGTAGAAAGGAAGTATCCTTAATCAGTTAGTCTCTCTACAGTTTTGATTTGGCGATTGAGAATGATCGAGACTAACTGATTAAAGATATTTTATGTAGTATGAATATTGAAGAATTAATTAAAAATTTAGATCCAGTTTCTCTTATTGAGTTTAAAAATTATATATTAGAAAATTTATCTGATTTATGTTCTACTAAAAACTCTAATTCGAAAGTTATTTCTAAATTTAAAAATAAAGAATTATTTTGTGATAAATGTAAGTTTTTACCAATATGTCAAGGTGGCTATCGTGGTGGATACTTTGGTTATATAGATTATATGTGTAATCATTCGATTCATGAAATAAATGATATTTTAGAAACTAAAATTAGAAATGGAATAAAAATTGATAGTATTGATGTTAATTTAAAAGATGATGATATTCTATTAAATTGATAGAGAGGTAAATTTTATGAATTATGAACTAAAAAAAATTAATGCAAAAATGGGTAAAAAAGAATTTGAGATGTATCAAGATATACCTAAGGAGGAAGTAGGCTCAAGTAATATCATTCACGGCAAGTCTTTTGAAGAATTTAAAAATATATTAAAAAAATATAAGAATGAAGAAATTGAAATTAATAAGGAAATAAATTCGACAACTAATAGATATGTTTTTTATGTTGATGGCGAACCTATTGGTGAAATTGGGATTAGAACAACATTGAATAATTTTTGGTTAGAACAGGGTAGTCAAATTTTTTACAAAATTAGAAAAAGTATGAGAAATAAGGGCTATGGTACAAAAATGTTGGAATTTGCACTTGCTGAATGTAAAAAATTAGGTATGAAAACTGTTTGTTTGAATTGTAATGATAATAATATTGCTTCTAAAAGAGTGATAGAAAAAAATGGTGGGAAATTATTATTTAATTATGGTAAGAGTAGTAGATATGAAATAATATTATAGATAATATAAAAGACTAGATAGAGATTGTAATAAAAATCTGTCAAAGATCTAATTACAATATTTAGGGTGTGTCAAGAAAAGTGTGTAAGTTGTCTATAAGACATATATAAAATTGTCAAAGAACTAATTACAATATTTACGAAACCTATCCTGAAATCTAGGGTGGGCATCTAACTGATTTCTAACCATAG
>CALVJP010000001.1 GCA_944332215.1 uncultured Bacilli bacterium | reverse complement strand
TAAAAATTTGACTGCCAAACGTAGTGACTAAGTAATAGCCAAAAATGGCACAGATAATAGTAATTAATATTTTATTTAATTTATAGCCAAACAGGCAAACTAATAGTCCGCAAATCAGACTTACAATCATTGCTATATCCATTTTTTTATTCCTTTCCTTTATGATTAATTAAATTAATGAGATTTTCGAGTAATAATTGTTTTGACTTTTCATTAAGATGTTTGGCTTCTTTAATCATTGTGGATAGCTGAGCCCATGTTAAATGGCGAAACTCATGAAAATTTTGAATTTGACTTTCTTCAATGACTTTGAACAATGAATTAATCAATAATTCCTTATTATCTTTATCTGTTTGATTAATCCATGTATTGATTTTATGTTGAAATTTTTGACTGGTTTTACTTTGACTTCCTTCTAATAGAAAATTGCCGAAACACTGCCAAGTGGTTAAATCATGTTGATAAATATTTTCGGCTGAGGATTTTACCACTTGATATTTATTAGTACAAGAAAGCAAAACACCTACGAAACTTTCTTCGGGAATAATGACTTTTAATTTCCTAGCCATATTTTGAAACTTTGGGCTATGATATTCTGCGTTCAAAAAACCAGGGCCATCATTGTTATAAACCGCCATGATTTTATGAGAAATTGAGTTATTAGCTTCCATCGCAGCTGCCATGGCTAAATTTCCACCTTTAGAATGGCCACCAACATAAACGATTTTATCGCTATCTTTGACCGCGTTATTTAAATAAATGGCGGCATGACGTTGAGCAGGCACCGGATAGCAATAAGCAAGATCAAAATCTTCTTTCCAACCCACCAGTGAATTATCGGTGCCCTGGTATGTTACATAACAGTTACTTTGGTTAAAGCGGATAGTTATGGCCTTAAACTGAGTTTCGGCATTATGAATGTCGATGTAATTCCCGATAGTAACTTTTTGATAACGTTTACTGCCTGCAATTTCGTTTAAAATGTTTAAGGCTTTAGTTTTGAGACTTTGGTGATGGCTTTCGACTATTTTTAGTTGTTGCTTTAATAAATTTAAGGGAACATCTTCCTTACTAACTAGGCCCTTTAGAGGAAGATAAGCTAAAGTGCTAAAAACCAAGTTATCGACATCATTAAATGGTATTTCCGCAAAAGAAAGCTCCTTATAATATTTTAAATAAGTATACATATTACACATATAAACCTCCTGTGGCCCCTGTTCACCTAGATAATAAATTTTTTTTGAATTTGATTATTAAAATATATTGCCTGATGATAACGGTTATCCATGATATTTAAAAAAATCACTTTTTTTAGTAATTTCTCTATGGGATCAATGGCAGCAAATTTACTTGGGGATAAATAATATTTTTAAAATTTTAAAATATTAAGGTCTTGTTCACTAAAGCCTTGGCTTAAATAAATATCTTGAGCATCCATCGTTGTTGTTTTGGCAAAATCAAGTTGCAATTTATTCATAGTTTTTTTAATATCATCAACATTTCTAGCTTCAAATTCAACATAAGGCTTTAGATGAGGCCAAGTATCAATATCAATTTCCACATCATCTAAAATATAACGGATTCGTCTATTTTCTTGAACACTGCGAGCTTGATAACCTAACTCCTGTAAAATAAGGTCAGTTTTGGTAAAATCATCGACAGTGATTTCTAATTCTTTAGTCCCACCAATTTCGCTACTTTGATAATGTTTAATTGCTAAAGTTGTTTCCTCGCCATTGGTACGTAGTCTAATCCATTTATTTTTAATAGCCGGCTTAAAATCATAAACATAGCGTTTTTGAAGCCAATTGCCGACAAATTTGGCATTTAAAGCGGTTAACTTGGCAATCAAATCCTTTTCATCAATATTTAAAAGTCGTACTTCAATTTCACTGATCATTTTATTCCTCCTCGTATAATTACTCTTTTATTATAACATAGCCAATAGATTATAATGCTATAAGTTTTTTTATAAAGTATTATATTCACAAATTTTTCTCGTCTAAAAATGACAATTTCCGCCAAAAGTAATTAACAAATATTTTAATGTGTGTTATGATTTAAATAATAGGAAGTGAGACTTATGCAACTTGGGTTTAATAATGATTTATATGTGGAAATTCAAAGTAAGAAAATCAAAGAGAAAATTAAACAATTTGATAAATTATACTTGGAATTTGGGGGAAAACTGTTTGACGATTATCATGCTAGCCGCGTATTACCTGGCTTTGCTCCAGATTCTAAAATAAAAATGCTAGCCGAATTAAAGGAAATTACGGAGATTATTATCTGTATAAATGCCGGCGATATTGAAAGAAAAAAAGTCCGTGCGGATTATGGCATTACTTATGATATGGAAGTATTACGCTTAATTGATGAATTTAAAGCTCTCGAGCTTAATGTCAATAGTGTGGTTATTACTTTGTATAAAGGTGAATCTAGTGCGAAAAAATTCCAAAATCAACTAGAAAAACGGGGCATCAAAACTTATATACATACCCCAACTGCCGGATACCCCACTAATGTTGATATAATTGTTAGTGATGAAGGATATGGAGCTAATGCTTATATTGAAACCACTAAACCCTTAGTTGTGGTTACAGCCCCAGGACCAGCCAATGGAAAGTTAGCTACTTGTTTATCGCAGTTATATCATGAATATAAACACGGGATTAAAGCTGGCTATGCCAAATATGAAACTTTCCCGGTCTGGAATTTACCCCTTAAACATCCGGTCAATGTTGCCTATGAAGCAGCCACTGCTGACTTGAAAGATGTCAATATGATTGATTCATTTCATTTAGAAAAGTATGGAATAACTGCAATTAATTATAACCGTGATTTAGAGGTTTTTCCGGTCTTAAAAGCTATACTTAATAAAATTACCGGAAAGGATATTTACTATTCACCTACAGATATGGGGGTCAATATGATTGGCTCTTGCATTGATGATGATAAATTGGTGGCCGAAGCAGGCTGTCAAGAAATTATTAGACGCTATTACAAGGCTGCTTGTGATGCAAAAACGGGAATCGGTGATGAGGAAACAGCTCAACGCATTAATATTTTAATGAATGAATTGGAAATTAACCCCGTAGCAAAAAGACCAGTAATTGAAAGTGCAAATACGAAAAGTAAAGCAGAAGATCTGCCAGTAATTGCTCTTCAATTACCAAATGGCAAAATAGTAACTGGTAAAAAAACTGATTTATTAAGTCCAGCCAGTGCCCTTGTTTTAAATGCAATTAAGGAATTAACAAATATCCCTGATGAGGTATATTTATTAGCGCCTAATGTTTTAGAACCTATTTTAAAGTTAAAGCCAAAATCTCATCAAGGATCACAATCATTAAATTTAGAGGAAGTATTAATTGCTTTAAGTATTTGTTCGGTCACTAATCCCGTGGTGGAAAAAGCCATGGCCAATTTATCACAATTATCTGGTTGTGAAGCCCATGCATCATTTATGGTATATAATGGTGACTTAAATTCGCTTAGAAAGTTAAATATTAATCTTACTTGTGAATCAATATTTTATTCTAACAATTTGTTTATGACGGATTAATCTAGCTGAAAACTAGATAAAATACTCTTGCTAAATAAAATTGAATCTTTTATTTAATTATTTTATATATTGCATAACTTCACCTTTAATTTTTATTAATAATTAGTTATTAAAACTTCAATTGTCTTTGAATTGTCATTTCTTTTTTTATGGTAATTGGAATTATCATAATCACAATTAATATAATGAATTTTATAATTATGTTCTTTAATCCAATCACTTAATAAATTATGTTTATTACCTTTATGTTCTATAACATTTGATAAAGCAAACTTAATCCCTTGTTCATCTAATACGGTTAAATAGTTTAATAAATCTCTTTCGTCTTTTTCTGTCCATCCACCATTTTCATTATAACTTGCAGTTCCTAAAAAATAAGGAGGGTCACAATATACTAAAGTATTATCGGTTGTTTCTATTGCAAATTCTCTAAAATCAGAATTAATAAATTCTATATTTTGAGTTTTTAACTTTGTTATAAAATTTTTCAATTTTTTTCTTAAAGAGTTATTAAAATCTCTTTTACCCACAGGCATATTAAAAAGTCCATTAGAGTTAAATCTTATTTGATTATTAAAACCATATATGACAAGTGTTAAAAACAAAAAATCTTTATCTGTAGAATCATATCTTATACTATTATAATCATTTCTTAATTTAATATATTTATTTTTATTATAAGAGCCTAAACCTTTATCACTGGTACAATTATATTGTTCATATCCATTAAGGAGTGAATTGCTTAATTCATATTTATCTATAATATTTTCTAATTTATTAATTATAAAACCATCTTCATATTTTTTAAATAAATTCATTACTCGTATAATTTCTTTTTGTTTATCAACACAAATAATTCTTTTAGCTTTTACATTCACTCCAACATTTGAACCACCAGAAAACAAATCAACAAATAAATCTAATTCATGAGGGAACATTGGCATAATTTGATCTAAAATTTTATATTTACCACCTGTATAGTTTAATGGTGATTTTACTTGTACATCTGCACTATATTCTAATTGTTTTGCAGTTTTTGACGGTTTTCCAACTTTACAAACAAATAATCTTTCTTTTAAATTCTTAATATTTGTTTTTCCTGTATTGAATTGATTAAATTCAGTTTCATAAATTTTCACTTTTCCTTTTTTTTCTAAAATTGAAATAATATCTTCATCACTAATTTTTGCTTGTGATCTTCCTGCCCCCTTATTACCCATATTATTGTAAGAAACTATTATATATTTTGCATTTATATTTTCTATTAAATCTTTAAAAGCAAGAGGAGCTGATACTGAACAATATTTACTTTTTATACCATTTCTTTCCATTTTTTTAGCCACGCCAAAAACTTCATTTTTTTCCCACATAGCAACATTTTCTAATAAATGGTATGCGTCTGAATATTGTCTTGAATTATATGGTGGGTCAATATAAACTACATCTGCACTAATACTTTTTACTAATTCATTTGAATCTTCATTAAAGACTTTATTATTTTTGTTATTCTTATTGGATTTAAGCTTTAACATGCATAATTCAAGATTTCTATCTAAATTTCCATTTTTTCTATATGCGTCATAATGACCAACTGTATTTGCAATTTTATCCATAGCATATAATAGGGAAGTGATTAAGATTGCTCTTTCTCTATTATTTATATTATTTGCAATATATTCATTTTCTATATTTTCCCTAATAAAACCTATTTTTTTACAATTCTCTTTACTGAAATATGTATTAGAGAAATTAATTGAAAAATAATTGTCATCTAAATCAACTAAAGAATTATATTTTTCAATATAATCTTTTATCTTTTTTTTATCTATCTTTTCATTTCCAAACCATGCTAAGTATGATAAATAATTCGATTTTAATAAATCATTAACATATATCTTAGTATTTTCATCATTAAAAAAATCTCCAACAATTCCAGTTCCTCCAAATAAATCTAAAAAAGAAGTATACTTTATTTTCTCTTTCTCTAAGACTTCTTGTATTTTGCCTAACATTCTATATTTACTTCCAATATATCTTCTATTATTTATTTCAATCATTTTCATAATTAACTCTCCATTTCCATTTTCGGCATCACTATTGTTAAAATAATTATAACAAAAAAAAGACGGATTGTATATCTATCTTTATAAAATTTCTAAATATTTATTAAATTATTTTTCCAATTATCAAATGATTCATTAATGTATGTCCACCAATCATTTGAATTATTGATTGTTTCAACATTACATATTGTGTCAAATAATTCTCTTATATTATTTCGATTAAAATTTTTGTTATTTGATTTTAATTTTTTTAATGCATACATGATTTCTTCAAATCTTTTTAAAGAAAGTGGAATTATTTTTAATTTAGTTCCTTCATATTCATATTTAACTGAATACCAAAATGTATTTAGTGTATCCCTATGTATTTGAGGTGCAATAAACAAACAATAATTTTCTTTTGAATTTGAATTTTGAATTATAAAATCTTTCAAATGTCTCATTACTGGTTGGCCTTCATTATGCCATTGATCTCTACCAGTTAGCATTGTAACTTCACAAATAGAATTAAATTCTTCATAGTAACATTCTATGTCAGGTGTGCCTGCTGGTGCAGTAAATAAAATATTGTTTTCATCATCCGATATATAATTAGGTTTTATTTCAATAGCATCGTTTAAAGTTATAAGAGAGGTTGTTATCCATTTTTCAAGCGCTAATGAAGGAGGAATATCTAAATTTCTTATATGTTCAAGATTATAAATTATATCAGTTATTCCAGTTTCATTTAAAAAGTCATTTTTATCTTTTTTATATAATATTCTTTTTTTAAGTTTTATTAAATCTTTTAAATTGTAATTTTCTAAATTTTCTATTTCTTCTAAATATATGTTACTTTCAGTTATCATGTTAAACAATTCAATTCTATACTCAGCTTCTAACAATGCATTGTTTATTTCTAATTCTGGTTTGTTCATATCATTAAGATAATCTAAGTAATCTGTTTTTGAAGAAAAATGATTAGATTCACCATTATCTTTTTCTAAAATAGTTTCAATAACTGTCTTTCTAGCAGGTACAATGTCAATATAATAGCCATTTCCTCTTTTTCTTATAAGATGTGTTAATGCAAAATATCTAATTATGTTATCTGTATAATCTTTTATATTCTTAATGCTTGCATTTGAAAAATTGCTTAAATTTATTTTAATGTAATTCTTATAATAATTATTCCTTTCTCTCATATCCAATTTAGATAAATTAATTCTATATTCAATAAGTTTATCGGCTTGTTCTTTTACATTATTAATATCTATTAAACTTAATGCAAATATTGAAAATTCAAATTTACTAATTCCTACTGGTTCATTTCCCAATTCAGCCCATTTACTATTTACAATTTCAATTAATTTAATAACACCAATTAATGGTTTAATATTATATCCTTCAACAAAGTCACTTGATGTAGGATTAGGATATTGCCATTTAATAGCCCATTTTATAAAAAAATCAGAAAAATCGATTTCATTTTTTATTATTTGTTTTGCTAAATCAGTTACAACAACTTTATTTTCTTCGTTTATATAGGCTAGACCTAAATCTTTTAATGGTGAAAAAGAAGTTCTTCCTCGCATAGCTGGATCTTGATAATTTTTTTCATAAAATATTTGGCTTGCTTGTTCATATGACATATTTATATTCACATCTTCAAGAATCTTAATACTTTCTTCACTTAAATTCTTATTTTCAGGTTTATATTTTCTATTTTTTATTAATAATATTTGAAACTTTTCTTGAGTTTTATTTGTCCATTCTTCGTTTTCTATTTCTTGGGCAACGGTAAGAAAATCGATAATTCTTTCTGGGCTTCTTAAAGTAGTTGAGAAACTCCATAATTTCGGCATAAAATCACCTCACTCGTGATTTCATTATATCATTTTTTTTATTAAAAATCAGTACGGATTACAAAATAAATAGTAAATATTATAATATTAAATCTGAATTATTTTTATAAAATCCCTCTACAGATTATCTTATTATTCATTGTACTCAAAGTATTATTTATATCTTGATTAGAGTAATTTATTAAAAGTTGTAAAGATGATCTATATTCTGATTTAGAGAATAGCCCAAAGTAGAAATTGTACGCATTTTTTTAACAATCTAAAGACTCTCTAACCCCTTATAAATTAAGGGATAGGGAGTTTTTACTCTTTAAAAAGTATTTAAAATGGGATTTAGTCTATTTATTAGTGAGAATATTTCTTTAATATAATCTCTTAAACTAGATAACTTTATTTTAGTATTTAAATAATTAATAAAAATTTCATCACTATTATTAAATATTAAAAACATAGTATTTTTTATTATAATTTTATGTGGTTCTACATATGCAACATTTGTATGTTTGATATGTTCTATACAACCATTAATTACTATGGCTTTTAAATTGTTTAGCTGACATATATTATTAATCTTTCCTAAAATATTATCATCAACTTCCATTTCTTCTTTTGTTATATCTAACATGCCAAGCACTCCTCGAGTAGAGAAAGGTAAATAATTTTACTTTGCCCTTCACACCACCGCAATGCTGTTAACTTAAAACAATATTGTGGTTATCACATATTATATCTAACATTAGTTGAGTACCCTTATTTCTTCCACTTGTATATGCCATATGCAACACACAACAAAAAAAGTTAAATCGAAGTTTAACTTTCTATATAAAGACGATTTGTTTGTCTATTTTTCTTATGGCACCACGATTTAAAAAATTACAAACTTTTTATTTTATAACTTTTTACTCATCCGTTTCATAATAATATGATGCTTCTACTCCCTTAAAAAAACTCTCTAAACTAAAATCATCAGTTAAATTATTTTCAATTAAAGTTTTAATTTCCAGAGTGTTTACAGGACTTCTTTCCATTGCTTGTAAATATAGTTTTTTATCAATATTTTCCCAATTGACAATTTTATTTAAGTTCTTTTTTAAAATCAAGTCTAACCAAATTCTTGTACTACGACCATTTCCTTCTAAAAAAGGATGGGCAATATTCATTTCAACATATTTATCTATAATTTCCTTTAAAGTTGCTTCGCTCATAGTTTCCATCTTTTTTAGCATTTCTTCTAAGTACAAAGAATTACCAAATCGAAAATTTCCCTTTGAAATATTTTCTTTACGTATCTTACCAGCAAAATCATACAAACCATCAAATAGATATTTATGGATTTGCTTTAATCCTTTTGTTGTACCAATTTCAATATGATTGATGTCCCCAGTTGAAAATAATTTTTTAGCATTTTCTAAACTCTTTTTATCTATTTCATTCATTGGTCTCACCTCGTTTCATTAATGATTAGACTGTTTTATCTATATAATATTTTATCATAAACCCCCTATTCCTACAATATAGGTATGACAATCGTTTCAAAAACAGAACGAAAAATATGATATTATGAAATATTAGGTATTACATTAAAAATTAAGTTTTCTATCTTCTTATCATCTAGCATATATCTAGTCAATTTTTGTGATGTAAAAAGCTTTATATTACCAACAAAAAAGGGCTTTTTTACGTTAATTATTAGTAATTTGCTAGTTCGTTTAATAAAGCACCAAGGCGTATCTCATTTTCTTGCCCCCACCTTTTTTTCCCATCGGCTAATTATCATATGTCGATTTTTCTTAGCATTTCTTCTAAGTATAAAGAATTACCGAATCTAAAATTTCCTTTCGAAATATTTTCTTTGCAAATCTTACCAGCAAAATCATATAATCCATCAAATAAATACTTATGTATTGCCTTGATCCTTTTGTTGTTCCGATTTCAATATTATTTCCATCACCACTTGAAAATAATCTTTTAGCATTATCTAAACTTTTTTATCTATTAATAGAGCAACCTAAAAGGAATGTTATCACAAGTTAGGTGCAAAATGTTAAGTGTATATAAATATTTATATTTTTAATAATGAAAGAGCCATCACCAAAATAACTTTTTTATTCTTCCAAAGTAATTTTAAAGCCCTGATTAATTTCTTGTTCCTACTGTAAAAGAGAAATGTAATAACTCCTTTACAACTATTATTGTAAATACTAGTATTCCTTTTATAAAAGTTACTAAAACTGAATAAATAATCTTTAAGAAACTTAAAAGCATAATCTCACTTCCTCTAACTACTTTTTAACATATAATAAATATTATTACAAGTATATAAATATTTATTTTTTTCTGTTAGTAATAAAAGAGAATTTATCTAAAATTTTAATTACCTGTCCTGATATTTATCTTTTAATCTTAATACTGAAAGCATTATTCCTGAAACATTCTAACTTTCCCGCTTGATTAGGTTTTTCACTATTTAATATATTGTCAATGTTGACTTTGCTGCATTTCCTTGGATTGAAATACAGTAGGTGTAACAACATTATATTCTAGCCAATTTAAAAGACATTTTTACTTTTGCTTTGTATGCCTCAGCTAATATGCAATAGAATTTTCATTATTCAACTTCATATATGCAAAGTTTTTACTTAAGAGTATTATCTATCTCTAAATATTACTATCTGCTTCCACTTTCTTTGGTTAATTTTTCATAAGCATTTATAACTTTTTCCCAAGTTGGGAACAAGTTATATCTGTTCACTTATCCTGCCTATTCATCATTTCTAATTTCATTTTATATGTCAAGGTTTTCCCACTTGATATTATTAGAAAAAATAATATATCTATAGTAACTTCATCATTTTGGATTTTATCAAATAATTAGAATGCAAAATTTTTAAATATTTCACAAAATAAACAGTTGTTTCTATTCTATATAACAATTATAACAAAATTGTCATAGAAAATTACCTGCCTAGGTTATCTAAACAAAAAGCCGTGAAATCCCTTATAAAATCACGGCTTCCTCTATGTTTGAATTCCAAATGTTGGAGTGTATTCACATTTGGCGAGGGTTAGAAGAATCAAACTTACTGTTGAGAGTAAATCAAACACTACCCCCTAGCATTTGATTATAAATAAAAATGGACACTCGCCTTTTATGCGTTTATTGCAGCATATTTTTTATTCATTTGACAATTATTTTTCTAAAACAGGGCATCAAAATGGGAGGACAGTAAAATCTAAAATCCTAATAAAAGTCAAAAACTTTTGGAAATAGTTCCCCCCTAAAAACATCATGTACATAATATTCAAAATGTGATATAATGGTGACGTAAAGGGCTAGTACAGACTTTATGTTTTGGTGCTAGCTTTTTGTTTGAGGTGGAATGTATGAAAAAAGTAGTAATGGGAATAATTGTACTAATGCTTTTATTTCCAGCAAGTGTATTTGCAGGAAAAGGATGCTGCTCTAGTCATGGAGGAGTATCAGGCGCATGCCGTAATGGTTATCAAGTTTGTAATGACGGAACCACTAGCCCCAGTTGCACATGCAGTGGAGGTTCTACTAGTTCAACTTCTTCTAGTTCTTCATCAAATTCTCCTACTCCGAGTTATGTATATGGCTGTACAGATGAAAATGCCGTAAACTATAATCCTAAAGCAAATAAAGATGATGGGAGCTGTATAGCTAAAGTACTTGGATGCATGGATAAAATGGCTCAAAACTATAACTCTAATGCAAATGTAGAAGATAACTCTTGCAAATATGAAAAAGAGATAAAAGAAAGCGAAGCAATAAAACATGATACCGAGTATATTTCAAATAATGAATTAGAATCAGGGAAAGAGAAAGTAAAAACAAAGGGAATTGATGGAGAAAAAGAAATTACATATATAGTATTAGTAGATGCAGATGGCAATGAAATTAGTAGAGAAAAAAAGAATGAAACAGTAGTAAAAGAGCCAATAGCAGAAATTGTTGAAAAAGGAACCCGTCAAGAAATCTCGCCAGTTATAGGTATGTTTTGGATAATTTCATTAGCTCTAGCATTTTACTATGCATTTAAACATAAAGAGGGAAATCTTTTACTAAATAAAATTCAAAAACAAAAACAACCTACAAATTACATTTTATATATACTATACATTATTACAGTAATACCACCATTTATTGATGTGATACTAATAATTAATAATAAGTATAAGAAAAGTAAAAAATGATTAAAAAAATTTATAAACTTGATAATAAAAACTATCTTAAATTATTTGGCAAGCCCCGAGCTTGCTTTTTAATTTTATTTCAAGTAGCAACAAATAATAAATTGCGTGGTATAATGAAGAAGTGATTGATGTTAGAATTTTCAAACGGCTTCGTAATAGTCCTCTTAAACATAAATATTAAAATTAATATCAAACGAGAAGAAACTAGTTAATATAAAAATAATGAACAAAATAGAATTCATTAGAAATTACTATAGCATTCATAAAAAAGAAACTCTTTATTTTTTTATGAGAAAATTTGACCTAAACTATGATATAGCATCCACTTATCTAAAAAACGCCTTTATAGAAAGCAAAACTATTAAACTATATTTTGAATCATTAAAATAAAATGACCGATTAGAATATAAATCATTTTGCAAAAAAACTAAAAAACACCACTATAATTGGTTATAACTATATTGAGCCATACTTGCTAAACAAATTAAATACCTAACCTAAAATTATATACAATAAAATAGATAATCTAACAAAAAAACTAGTGAAATAGCACTAGAAATATATATTAAATCGCCACAAAGCGAACAAATGTTTGGCAGGGGCAGTAGGATTCGAACCCACACGGGAGCTTTTGGAGAGCTCACGACTAACCATTATCTTATGCCCCTAAATTTCACTTGAAAATCATTTTGACTTGAATCGTTTGATTTTCCTTTAT